>DATLAJ010000059.1 GCA_035527515.1 bacterium | reverse complement strand
ATTGGGTGAGCACGGAATACTACTTGGTGTTCTCCCCGGTCAGGAGTTCCCTCCGACTTCTGTCCGAATCGATAAGGGCGACAAGCTCATCATCTATACTGACGGGATTACCGAGGCAAGAAACGATCTCAACGAGGAGTTCGGGCAAGAACGGCTGATCGAGGCCATCAAGAAGGCCTCCGCCTCGTCCGCGGAAGAGCTGGCCAATGACATCATCGGCGCAGTAACCAAGCATACGAGCGGGCTGGAGCCGAACGACGACATGACGCTGCTCATCTTCTCTTTCTAAGACTTTAGTCGCAGCTCCCATGCCGCATACGCAGGACCGCATCATCAACAAAACCGCGGAAGTCCAATGCCCAACAGACCGCTATTCCCCTCACATCGAAGAGACCCCCTAGAACAACAGGCGAAGCAGGCCGAGCTCTCAGCTGGCCAGGCCGCTCCTGAACACCTGACCACGGCCGGGACGATCGAGCGCATTGTTTTTGCGTCCGACGACGAGCGATACGTTGTGGCTGAGTTGAAGCAGCCGGATGGCGAGACAATCGTGGTCTGCGGCAATCTCGGTCCGTGCTCCCCGGGCGAGGAGGTCGAGGTCCAGGGCACTTGGTCGCAACATCCCAAATATGGCAAGAGGCTTCAGGTTCATTCATTCCAATCGCGAATCCCGCAGACACTTGCCGGGCTCAGAAAGTTCCTGGGCTCGGGCCTCATCACAGGCATCGGCGAGACGAGGGCACGTCAGATAGTGGAGCACTTCGGAGACAAGACGGTGGAAGTACTCGACCACGACAGCGAAAGGCTGCTTTCGATTCCCGGCATCGGCCCGCAGACTGTCAAACGCGCAGTTGAGGCGTGGAACAGGTATAGGGGTCTGCGCCAACTGCTCGTGTTCCTACAGGGGTACGGCGTCAGCATCGCGCGAGGGATGCAGGTCTTCAAAGAGTATGGCGCCTCGGCGGTCAATGTGCTGACGTCGAACCCCTACAAGTTGGCGGACGATATAACAGGCATTGGGTTCAAGACAGCGGACGCGATCGCCCAGAAATTGGGCCTGAGCCCCAAAAACCCGGAGCGCATCAAGGCGGGCGCGTCCTACGCATTGCGAAGGGCGAGCGAGAAGGGACACACTTATCTGCCGAAGGATGTGTTTGTGAGCTCGGTTCAGGAGTTGCTGGCCGTCGAGGAGAGTCTCATTCTCGAGGCGCTCACATCCCTTTGCCAAGAGAAGAAGCTCGCCCTGGACCCGCTCGCGGAAGACGCGGTGTTTCTGGCTGAACTCAAGGTCTGCGAGGAGTCCGTCGCCAAAAGCCTTCGCGACCTAATCGCTGGGCCTGCGCCGTTCGACGCGGCGAGAGCGCTTGCGGCCAGCGCCGCGGCCGAGAAGACCGATAAGCTTATCCTCTCTGACGAGCAGTCCTCGGCCATCCACAAGACATTGACCTCAAAGGTTACGGTCATCACCGGCGGGCCGGGCACCGGCAAGACCGCGCTGGTTGGTCGGCTGGTGAGAATATGCCGCCGTCTGCGAGTTAGGCTGGGGCTCTGTGCTCCCACCGGAAGGGCCGCCAAGCGGCTCTCGGAGGCGACCGGCTTCGAGGCCAAAACGGTCCATCGCCTCTTGGAATATGATGCCTTCAAACGTGCCTTCAAATACGGGAAGCATCGCAAACTCCCAGCGGATTTCATTGTGATGGACGAGGCGTCGATGGTTGACATCAGGCTCATGTCGAAACTCCTGTCAGCCCTTGCGCCCAGCTGCTCGCTCGTCATTGTCGGGGATGCCGACCAGTTGCCGTCAGTTGGCCCGGGTGCGGTTCTTAATGACATCATCAGATCAGGGTCCGTCCCGGTTATCAGGCTGACGCACATCTTCCGCCAGCAGTCAGTGAACGGTTATGATAACCTCATCGTGGTGAACGCACACAAGATAAACCAGGGGGATGCGCCGATTCTACCCAAGCGGTCTAGCTCCGCTCATGGTCAATTCTATTTCGTCGAGCGGGGCAGCCCGGAGAGCGTCCTGAAGGCCATCATAGAGCTCGCAACACACAGAGTGCCCCGGCGCTTTGGGTTCGATCCCCTAACCCAGATTCAGGTCCTGACGCCGATGCACCGCGGACGCGTCGGCACACACACATTGAACGTCGAGCTGCAAAACGCTCTCAATCCAAATGGGAGGCCCGTGCAGTTCGGGGGCCGCGTCTTCCGAGAGGGCGACAAGGTGATGCAGACCAAAAACAGCTACGAGAAAGAGGTCTTCAACGGAGATATCGGCGTGATCGTGATGCTCAACCGCGCGAACCAAAACCTTATCGTCGATTTCGGCGACAGGAAGGTCAATTACTCGCCCATCGACGCGGGTGAGCTCGAACTCGCCTACGCGATATCGGTGCACAAATCGCAGGGCAGCGAATACGAGGCGGTGATACTGCCGCTCATAACCCAGCATTTCTTACTCCTTCAGCGTAACCTCATCTATACGGCAGTAACGCGGGCCAAGAAGCTCGTTATGATGGTAGGCTCAAAAAAGGCTCTTTTCATGGCAATAGGCAACGACAAGACCTCGAAGCGATACACGCTCCTGGCTGCGAGGCTCAGTGCCCTCAATTCGGAGCAGCTAACGTGACCGTAAATCGTAGGGGCGTCGCTTGGAGGCTGTCCAATAAGTCGGTTTCTACGGGGATGACGCAGCGGGGTATGCCACATGTAGGGGCAGGCCTTGTGTCTGCCCGAATATATAGATGGGCGGAGACAAGCCCCGTCCCTACACGAGCATCTAGGGCATGAACTCTTACGCCAGCGATGACGTGCTCAAAGCCAACATCGAGGTGCACAAGGTCGAGGCGCCCTACTACGACGCGCTGCACCCCGAGGAGCGGAACTTCTTCGAGCGAGGACGCCGAAGGCGAGCTCTCGAGGCCGTCAGGCGAGCGTTGGGCAGAAGAGGCCGGAGGCCAAGAGCGCTCGACGTGGCCTGTGGAACGGGCAAGGTCTCTATCATGCTCGCCGAGGCGGGCTTTGATGTTATCGCGTTCGACGCCTCGCTTGCGATGCTGCGTATCGCAAGAGGCAAGGTTCGGGCCATGAAGCTCGACGTTCAGCCCAAGCTCATCTGCGCTGACCTATTCTCGTTCCTCGCCGGCTGCCCTCAAGAATTCGACCTAATCGTCTTCTGCGGCGCGCTGCATCACGTCCCGGACGTCCCCGAGGCGCTTCGGCTCGCCTCGTCAAGACTTGCCGGCGGCGGCGTCATGCTGATCACGCACGAGCCGCTCAAACAGACTATATCGAGCAGGCTGCGGTATTCATTTCATCGTGCGATCGCCCGGCTTGACGAATCGCTTTACAGGCTGCGAATCCGCTCGCTCCCAGCCGAGGCGAGATGCATCGACTACTCCATGTCCGATTTTCAACGGCGCTTTGGAGGCATCGACCCGGCGGCCGTCGCCTCTGCCCTCAACTCGAATGGACTCTCAGTTATCAGTATCGAGAAATACTGCTCGAGACGGTTTGGAGTTTTCTGCGCTCTGGCCGACGTGCTCGTCCGCTCGCAGAACACATTCCAGATAGTCGCCAGACGGTGAGGCTTATGGGCACCTGAGATGAGAAGGATGAAGGATGAAGGATGAAGACTTTGGACTTTCTTACATGCCCAGCTGCCTTCGCTTAGATTCCGTGGTAGTTTTGTCGAAGCAGACCCTTTTCAACGTCTGCTCTTTCTTGACAATCGTTTGGCATCTTGCTAAGTTTAACGCAGTTTGTTCTTTACAGTTTAAGTCCCTTTGTTCCGTCAAGGAAACGGAATAAGGGGGAAAAAGCTGAACCTCGGAAGGGGCGGGGTAAGATCCTTAAAAAAGGAGATGAAAGATGAAGAGATTGATTCCTGTTTTAACGGTTTTGGCAACTGCGCTTGTGATATTGACGGTGACCAATAGCTTTGCCGAGGATAGGTGGACAAGTTATAACACCGGCAACAGCGGTCTTGCCGGCGATAGTGTGATGGCCATTGCCATAGACGCCCATGGCAACAAGTGGTTCGGGAGGGGCGGCGGTGTCAGCGTTCTCCGCTGCGACGGCAGTTGGAGGACTTACAATAGCCTTGTGAATGCCATTGCCATAGACGCCCATGGCAACAAGTGGTTCGGAACCAATCGCGGCGTCAGCGTTCTCCACCCCTACGGCAGGAGGTGGACGACTTATAATTCCGGCAACAGCCGTCTGGCCGGTGACTATGTGAATGCCATTGGCATAGATGGTGCCGGCAACAAGTGGTTCGGCGCTGGGTATGACGGCGTTAGCGTCCTCCATCCTGATGGCAGTTGGATGACTTACAATACTGACAACAGCGGTCTGGCCGACAACTATGTGCTTACCATTGCCATCGAGGCCAATGGCAACAAGTGGTTCGGCACTACCGGTGGCGTTAGCGTCCTCCGTGCTGACGGCAGTTGGACAAGTTACAATACTAATAACAGCGGTCTGGTCAGCAACTATCTGCTTGCCATTGCCATAGATACCAATGGCAACAAGTGGTTCGGGACATACGAAGGCGGCGTCAGTGTCCTCCACTCTGATGGCAGCTGGACAACTTACAACACTGGCAACAGCGGTCTGGTCAATGATACTGTACAAGCTATTGCCATAGACGCCAATGGCAACAAGTGGTTTGGGACAGACAGCGACGGCGTGAGCGTCCTGACCCAGATGCCCGTTATCTCGGTCGCCACCAACAAATCTCTCTATCGTCTTGGTGACAGGATGATAGTTGAAGCGAGTTTGGAGAATCCGGGCCCGGCGGTCACGGTTGACATCTATCTGGGTGTTGGTCTGCCGGATGGCACCTTCCTCTCCTGGCCAAGCTTTGCGGCAGGATTGATGCCTGCTTTTGCCGACTTCACTATTCCTGCCAGCTTCTCATTGGGACCCTCAGTGATTTTTGAGATGAATTTGCCTGAGCTCTCCGCCGGCGAATACTCCTGGTTTACCGGCTTGACTAAACCGGGTGATATCTCCGAGATTGTGGGCGATATTGCTATTGCTCCCTGGCAGTTTGAATGAGGCGTAGCACTTCAGCAAGATTGAGCCGTCTTTTTCTTTTTGATGTGGGAACGCTCCTGTCTGGATGTTTCTGCTATTGTTGCCTTATGCCCAGGGTGGTATTCATAAGGAGAAAGACGTAGCCAAAGAGTCGGTGAAGAAAGAGAGGAGGGCGGAAGAGATGGAGAAATTCACCGCCGTGTTGGAGCAAGAGGGCGACTGGTGGATTGGGTATGTAGAGGAGTTGCCTGGAGCTAACACACAGGGCCGAACGCTCGAGGAAACACGTGATAATCTGAAGGATGCGGTGCAGCTTGTCCTGGAGGCCAATCGGGAATTGGCGCGGCGCCAGGCCGAGGGCCACTCATCTCTCGGAAATCCACGAGGAACACGAAGAGACACGAAGAAGGGATAGGGGATCGTGGCCCGGTTGCTGGACTTGCCTTCGTGCGCCTTCGTGTCCTTCGTGGATCATCCTCCCATCATCATGGCCGGACTGAAGACCAGATGAATATTCTCATCCTGAGTGCTAACTGGCGGGCGGACCTCGTTAAGGCCTTTCAGCGGGCGCTTTCCGAGCTCGGAGGTGGGCTTGTGATCGCGGCGGACATGTCCCCGCTGTCGGCCGCGCTCCTTCAGGGCGATGGGTTCGAGGTCGTGCCTCCACTTGACTCGCCCGGGTTCATCGACTGCCTGTTAGATATCTGCAAGAGACATAACATCTCCGCCATAATCCCATCGATCGATAAAGACCTCCAATTCCTCGCCGAGCAACGCGAGCGGCTGAGGAAGAGCGGTATCACGGCGGTCGTCTCCAGCCCCGAGACCATCGCTATCTGCGATGATAAGTATCGGACTTATCGGTTCTTTCGGGATAACGGCATCCCCACGCCGGCAACGTGGCTGCCGGAGCAGCTAGAGGCGGGCGGCGAGGGGCCGCGTTACCCACTTCTGGTCAAGCCGCGACGCGGGATCGGCGGCAAGGGCGTGTTCAAGCTCGAAAGCGAAGATGAGCTACGTTTCTACCTAAAACGTGTTGCGGACCCGGTGGTCCAGGAGTTTCTGCCCGGGCCAGAGTATTCCTTCGACACGCTGTCGGATTTCAGCGGGAAGGCGCTCTGCGTCGTCCCACGGGAACGGATTTACGTTCGGGACGGCGAGGTCTTCAAGGGTAGGACTGTCAGGAACATGGAGTTCATCCGGCTGGTGGCGAGGGCTGCCGAGTCACTGCGATTGACAGGTCCGGCGGTCATTCAAGGGTTGCTCGACAGACAAGGCAGCCTCAAGTTGACCGAGGCGAATCCTCGGTTCGGCTCGGGCGCTCTGCTCTCAATCGCGGCCGGGGCCGAGCTCGCAAAGGACCTAATCCGTCTGATTCAGGGCGAGAAGCTCACACCGAAGCTTGGGCAGTTCAGGGATGGCGTCTATCTTCTCCGCTATTACGACGCCTTCTTTCCTACCGGCGAGACCCTGCCAAAGTAACGGCTTGCGCACCGGCAAGATGCGTTGATTCGTGGCCTTCTACGTCGCCCGCTCTCTCGAGCTATTCTGCGTTCGCTACCGAAAACGACTCCGCCCAAAGCAGCGCCACAGAGGTAAGTGTGCCCGGCCGAGGTGTCCTAAGCGCCCCACTGCCTTACGGTGCACTCAATCGTAAACAGGAGTGCCCCTGTGCTTTGTCATCTCCCGAAATTCGGCCAATAGATTCTTGAATATCGGCCCCGGCTTGCCATCGTCAATAATCCTGTCGTCGGCGTTCACAACCGGGATGAGCTCCGCAGCGGAGCCAGTTAAAAAGACCTCATCAGCAGTATAGACATCGTGCATGACGATGTTCCGCTCGATCACCTCGATGTTGAGCTTCTTAGCAATGTCCAGAACGCACTGGCGCGTTATCCCCAGAAGAACCCCCACGTAAGGCGGTGGCGTGAACATCACCCCGTTCTTCACCACGAATATGTTGTCCGCGGTCGCCTCGCAGACGTAGCCGTTGGGGTTCAGCATGATCCCCTCGTCCGCCCCAGCCCGGTTGACCTCGATCTTGGCCAAAATGTTGTTGAGGTAGTTGAGCGACTTGATCTGGGGGCAGATGACGTCGGGGCTATTGCGCCTGGTTGAGCACGTGATGACCTTCAGTCCAACCTTGTATTTCTCCGCGGGGTAAAGCTGGATGCTGTCGGCGATGATATAGATGCTGGGCTTGGGGCATTTCCGGGGGTCGAGGCCGAGGTCCCCCTCACCGCGCGAGACCACAAGCCTTATGTAGGCGTCCTTATAGCCCGTGCGCCTCACGGTCTCTATCGTTATTCTGCTGAGCTCCTCCCTCGGCATGGGGATCTTAAGCGCAATCGACTTAGCCGAGTCATAGAGCCGCTTCATGTGCTCGGGGAACATGAATATGAGACCATTATAGACTCTAATCCCCTCGAAAATGCCGTCCCCGTAGAGAAAGCCATGATCGTAGATTGACGTTACGGCCTTCGCCTTGTCAGTGAGGAACTCCCCGTTCGAGTAGATACACAACCCCATGTCTGAACCTCCGTATCCTGTAAGATTAAGCACTCATCCTATTGCAGAACAGGTAAACAGCAAGCATCTAACCCCAAACCCTCAATTCTGTCAAGCCGAATGGGTGCCCCGGACATCAGACTCATGGGCGTTCGCTCCCACCGACGCCCATTTTGACAACGGCCGACGAGAGCATTTCAAAAGCACTAATCAGCTTCAATCAAGATACATTCGCAGCGAAGGCGATTCCTTGCGGCCAATTGCTTGCGCTTGATCGACGCTGGCCGAAAGTGCTACGCTTGGTGTTGTATTGCCATGGCCAGTCTGGTCTAGCCTGATTGACGTGTAATCTCGACATGCTGGATGGATATGCACAAGATGCCAACAATAAACGATGTCAGACGAAAGTATTGAGCTGAGGCTTACTGCCGCGGTCAGCGGCGCAGGCTGAGCTGCGAAAATAGGTCCGGGAGACCTTTACAAGGCTTTGTGTGGGCTGCCGCTAATCATGGACCCGAACATCATTGCGGGCCCGTCGGTTGAGCGCGCCGAGGACGCAGGCGTCTATAAATTGTCTGACGAGTTGGCCCTTGTGCAATCGGTCGATTTCTTCACACCAATTGTCGATGACCCATTTGTTTTCGGCCAGATAGCTGCCGCCAATGCGCTGAGCGACCTGTATGCGATGGGGGCGAGGCCGCTTTCGGCGCTCAACATCATGGCGTTCCCGGTCGCTAAGATGGACATCAGCGTCTTCCGCGCTGTCGTGTTGGGCGGCCTCGACAAGATACACGAGGCGGGTGCGGTTCTCCTGGGAGGCCACTCGATCGATGATCCCGAGATGAAATATGGTCTCGCCGTTACCGGTCTTGCGCATCCCGAAAAGATTGTGTTCAACTCAAGCGCTCAGATAGGCGACAAGATCGTCCTCACCAAGCCAATCGGCACTGGCATTGTCTCGACAGCGGTCAAGCGCGGCGCGGCGAGCGAAGCTCAGGCCAAGACCGTGGCAGAGACGATGGCCACCCTGAATAAATCGGCCGCCGAGGCGATGCTCAAGGTCGGCGCCTCGGCCTGCACTGATGTTACAGGTTTTGGGCTGGTTGGGCACCTCTGCGAGATGATGTCCGACGAGAGGTTCGGGATACGGCTTGAGTTTGGATCGATTCCGTTTTTTGAAGGTGCGCTCGAGTTTGTAAAGGCCAAGATTGCGCCGGGCGGGCTGTTCCGCAACCGCAAGTTCTACAGTGAACGGCTTTTGGTGCAGGGCGAGTTCTCGAAGGACGACCTGAAACTTCTGTTTGACCCTCAGACGTCCGGCGGGCTTCTTATAGCGGTCTCCGGCCCGCGCTGCGAGTCGCTGCTGGCCGAGCTCGAGGCCGCAAACGTCGGGACTTTTGCAGTGATTGGCGAGGTTATTGCGGAGCCTGTCTCGAAAGTCGTCTTGGCGTAGCCGCATCATGCTGGGTGGAACCCGCCTGCCGTAAGCGGTGTTGAGAGTATTGAAGGCAGCGCTTTGAGAACACTTCGATATCAACACAGGAGACTCAGATGAGAAAACTAACTATTGTTGCTCTTTCAATAGCTGTTCTGATTGGGGGATTTGCCCTGGGCTACTTATCGGTTCCGGGCCCCAACGAAAGCATGGGCTCAACGTTTGCCCAACCCGCGGTCGCAAAAGAGGACCCGCTTCTCTCCGATTCGAGCGGCAAGGCGTTAACTACCACGACATTTCGCGAGGTGGCCCAAGAGGTAAGTCCCGCGGTCGTAGCTATCACAGCTAAAACGGCCGTCAAGGTTCGGCAGCAGCAGTTCCCGTTCTGGTTCTTCCAGGACCCATTCGGCTTCAGCAACCCGCAACGGCGTGCCCCCGAGAGTCAGGAGAAGGAGTTGTGGAAAACCGCTGGCGGCACTGGCTTCATTATTGACAAGTCTGGCCTCATTTTGACGAACAATCACGTCGTAGAGGAGGCGGACGAGATCACTGTTAGGCTGTTTAACGAGCGGGAGTTCCCGGCAAAGGTGGTTGGTAGGGACCCCGATACCGACGTGGCCCTGGTCAGGATTGACACGGGCGAGGACCTTCCTGTGGTCAGATTGGGCGATTCAGATGCCCTTCAAGTCGGCGACTGGGTCGTCGCAATAGGCAACCCATACGGGTATGATCACACGGTTACGGCCGGAGTCGTGAGCGCCAAGAACCGCTGGATAGGGATGGGCAACTACGACAAGTTCATTCAGACTGATGCGCAGATAAACCCCGGCAACAGCGGCGGGCCACTAGTCAATGTCTGGGGCGAGGTTATCGGCATAAACACGGCGATCGCAGGCCTCAGAACGGGCATTGGATTCGCCGTCCCGATCAATATGGCTAAGGCAATCCTCCCCGCCCTTCAGGACAAAGGCAAGGTTGTCCGCGCCTGGATAGGCGTCGTGATCCAGCCAATAACGCCCGATTTTCAAGAGTCACTTGGGCTCAAACAGAGGCAAGGTGCAATAGTCGCAGAGGTCGTCAAGGGCAGCCCTGCCGAGGATGCGGGTCTGCAGGTGGGTGACGTGATTTTGATGTTCAATGAGCACACGATTCGCTCGTCCCGCGAGCTGCCGGAGATAGTCGGTCTCAGTCGCCCTGGGACAAAAGCATCGCTCACCATACTTAGGAACGGCGAGACCAAGCGCGTGAAGGTGAAGCTTGCGCCCAAGCCGGCATCCAAGACTCTCGCACAAGAGGAACAGAAAAAACGATACGAGCTCGGCCTTAACGTTGAGGACATTACTCCCGAAATGGTGTGGCGCTACAAACTGCCCAGGGACATTGCGGGCGTTGTTGTCGTAGAAGTAGAGTTCAAGAGCTCCGCCCAAAGGGCCGGCATCGAAGAGGGCGATGTGGTCCTCAAGATCGGCTCGAGGCGCATCAAGAGCGCCAAGCAGTTCTACGAGGTCAGCTCAAAGCTCAAGACCGGCGTGCACATACTCTTAGTCTATCGTAATGGCGCCCAGACACTCGTGCCGGTTCGCATCAGGGGTAATGATTGATCTTTGAGGTCGCAAGAAAGTCGGGCTTGGGCATGCGTTTTCGCTCTCATAGAAGGTGGCCTCGCCTGGCCCTTTATCTTGCGCTGCTGTTCGCGGGAGTAGTGTGGCTGTCGATCAGGAGCGATAGCGCCTCGGCGGCACTGCGAGTGTCAAACGACGTCCTGTTCGTCCCGTCGCCAGCGCTTGTGAAGACAGCCTGCTTGGGTTTTGACAACCTCCTATCCGATATCTTCTGGCTAAGAACAGTTCGATACGTTTTTAACCAGCAGAAAGGGCACAGGCGCTTCCGAATGTTAAAGGACATGCTCGCGGTCGTCACTGGCCTCGACCCGTATCCGTGTGACGTCTATATTCGCGGAGGTTGTTGGCTTTACGAAGATGCGGAGGATGCGAACGATGGCATTGGGTTTTTGCAGCGCGGCCTGCGGTTTGTCCCCGGGCACGCTGCGAATCGTTGGCAAATAGCGTTTCATATAGGAAAGTGCTTTCGAGAAGAGCTCCATGATGAGGAAAACGCCACCCACTACTTCGAGATGGCTCTTCAAATGCCGCATGCCCCTCGCGGGCTCATCGTTGCGGTCGCCGCCGGCTACCAACGGCTGGAGAAGTTCGAGAAGGCAAAAAAACTCTGGAAAGAGGCGAGAGATACCACCGGAGACCCCAAGATCAGGAATGCGGCAAACAGAAGAATACTGGAGATCGAGATGACCCAGAACACAATCGGCCTTTTGCAGCAGAAGGTCGATGCTTTCGCCGAGGCCCACGGACGGTCTCCCAAAAGCCTTTCCGAGGTTGTCGCGTCGGGGCTGCTGGACACGGTGCCAGCGGCGCCTCTTTCGGGTGAGTATGAGCTCGATGCCGACTCTGGCCGAGTTCACTATCTCTACATCCCTCAGGACCTAATGGGTTACCGGTGAGCAAGAGAATCCTGATCTCGCCCGGAGACGCCTCGTTCAACATCGGGGATGAGGCGATCCTCACAGGGACAGTCTCTTTGATCAGAAGGTTCGTACCGGATGCTGAGGTCTGCGTTTTCGCCAACCGTCCAGACCGCATAAGAGATATTCTTGGTGTTGAGGCGATCGATAAGGGCAAGGGCGTTCTGAGGGTTTTTAGGAGTCTTCCAACGGCAATCCGAGAGACCAGGCGGGCAGACCTTCTCGTGTGGGGCGGGGGCCAGCTCCTGCAGGATATCTCCAGCCGACTATACATCCCGTTTCACATCTCGCGACTTGCCCTAGCGGTTGCCCTCCACAAACCCACAATCGTCCATTCGATCGGGGCTGGGCCGATCAGGTCCCTCTCGGGGAAGCTGCTCACACGGTTGTTTCTCAATAAGGCATCTGTCATTACTGTGCGGGACGAGTACTCTCGCGAGGTCATTGCTGCGTGCGGCGTCGAGCGCGAGAGAATACTCAAGGTGCCTGACCCGGCGCTGATCCTTCGGCCGGACGACAGCTTCGACGCCAAGCGCTGCTTATCCGAGCTCGGCCTCGACCTCACGCGGCCTGTTATCGGCATCGCAGTGAGGCGCCTATTTCACAGGAGACACGGCGTGCTTCCGATACGATTCAGAGTCAAGTTCGGGCTTATCTCATCAACCCAGAGGTCCCGTTTCAGAAGCTTCAAGGCCGAGCTTGCAAACTTCATCGACTACGTCGTGTCGCGATATGGCTTCCAAGTGCTGTTCATCCCCATGTACTCCGAGGCGGGGCAAGACGATCAGGGCGTTGGCCGCGAGATCGCTCAGCTTGCGTCCAGCAAAGAAGACATCTTCCATCTGCCAGTCGGATACAATAGCAGGCAAATCCTGAGCATAATGCGCAAGATGTTCGCAATGCTCGCGGTCAGGATGCACGCGGCAGTCCTGTCAGCGGTCGGCGGTGTCCCGCTCCTCTCAATCCACTATGCGTCAAAGGGCAAGAGCTTCATGTCTGACGCCGGGCTGGCCAACTACACACTTCCGGCGGAAGATATGGGCTGCGACATCCTAGTCCGCAAGTTCAACGAGCTGATTGAGAACTATGATGATATTAAATCAGTGCTTTCCGACACCGTTCGCGCCTCGTCGAGGGACCTGCTCGTAAGTGGGCAGCGAATCAGGGAGCTTCTGGGAATGGAGCCGCTTAATGAGACAGAAGTAGCCGAGTTCCTCAGTTTTGTTGAGGCAAGGGATAACGCCGAGGACCTCAACATTGTACGCGTTAAACGTGTAGGAGCAACGGCCGGATATTCGGCCCAACGCCGGAATGATTGAGATTATCGATCTCGAGAAGACGCTCGACGGCCTAAAGGTCCTGAAGGGCGTCAACCTGATGATCGACGGGGGGCAGACGACGGCCATAATCGGCTCATCAGGGGCGGGTAAATCGGTCCTTCTGAAGCATATAATCGGCCTGCTCAGGCCTGATAGCGGCAGAATAGTAATCGATGGCATCGATACAGCGGACCTCAATGCACGCCAATGGATGCAACTTCGAAAGGAGAAGCTCGGAATGCTCTTTCAGGAAGGCGCACTCTTCGACTCGATGAATGTCTATGAGAACGTCGCGTTCTTTCTCACTCAGCACACGAAACTCTCTCAGGAAGAAATAGAGCAGAAAGTTGCGGAGAAGCTCGAGATCGTGAACCTCAAAGGAGTCGAGGCTAAAATGCCATCCGACCTGTCAGGTGGCATGAAAAAACGCGTCGCGCTCGCAAGAGCAATCATCGCTGACCCCGAGATTCTCCTTCTTGACGAGCCCACCGCCGGGCTCGACCCCATCATCTGCGCCTCAATCATTCATCTGATCAGGCAGACACAGGAGCGGCTTGGCATCACGTTCGTGATGGTTACGCACAACATCCTGGACGGCTTCTCCATCGCACAGAAAATAGCCATGCTACATGACGGGACGATCGTCGCGTCTGGCACGGCGGACGAGATGAGAGATTCCGACAATCCCGTCGTGCAGGGCTTCCTCCGCAGCATCACGTCAAATCTGATTTCAGGGGGATGACCTCGTTCGTGCGCGAGGTCGAAAGCCGTTAGCTGGAGGTCCTGGTTCTTCCGGCTATCCCTGAAGGAGGCTTGCTGCGTTCACGTTGGGGTCTGCTCTCATCTCTTGGCTTCATGACGCGGCCGCCCGAATCCCGGACGGAGTGTTCAAAAATCGAGCGCATCTCAGGACGATTTACGCGCACCGCTCGGCTGCGCTGTCCGGCTCACGGCCGGAATGAGGCCGTATAGGGCTATCTAGGGCACGTGATGGATTTGGGAAGAATGTGGCCCGCAACCTGCTCCTCTATTAAGTGGAGGAAATATCAGATGTCTAATGCGAAACCGAAAAGGACAAGAAAGGAAGTGGGACAGATGGGAAAGACTAGAGGGCCGCGAGGCCAACACAAGGTTTCCACGAAGGAGAGCTTCAGCCCGGAACTAACGCTGGAAGTCATCTCAGAAGACTTCGATCCCGAGGAACCGAAGTCCTGCATCGTGGACGAGGCGCCCGAGCCAGGTGCGCTTAAAGATTCTGGCGAGGTCGATCGAAGAATCCATCGCGAAACGGATAGCGGAAGATCTGGGAGGGATAGCTTCGTGCGTTACTTATCAAGCTTAGCGGACGAGTCTCTTTTGACTCACGATGAGGAGGCCGAGCTAGGCAGAGAAATGGCGTTGGGTCGCCAGGTGGTTCGGGAGGCGGTCCTCGATAACGGGATCGAACTGATCCCGTTCAACAACGCCATCAATCGTGTTCGCTCTGGCGAGATGACCGTTCGTGAGATCGTGGACCTCGACAGCTTTGAGTGTGGGGACGAGCTGGCCGACCGCAATTTAGCAGTGCTGGACCTGTTGAAGAAGTTCAATCTCGAGGCAGAGCGATATGTCCATCTGATCAACGATTGCTTGGACGGCTCCCTGGACGACGCGTCGCCTCAGCCGATTGATCTTGTTCGCGCGAGGGTCGCGAAGTTGGTTTCCCGAATTCCGTTGCAGGATTCGTTCATCACACAAATGGCCGATGCAGTTGTCAGTTTCTTGGATTCGGTGCGGTCGGAGGACGATGTTGAAGACGTCAAGCTGGCGTCTGTGGCCTCCAAGTGCGAGCGCAGCTCACAGGAGGAAGCAGCCGTCGAGAGAGAGGCGTTAGAGACCTTCGGTCTGCCCTATCGTAAGATTAGGCCGGTCGCGGAGCGCATTCGCAATGGGCTGGAGATCTGGCGGAGTGCACAGTCTCAGCTTGTTCGCTCCAACCTTCGACTGGTGGTTTCCATCGCCAAGCACTACATAAACGCGGGCGTCCCGTTCGAGGATATGGTGCAGGAAGGCAACATGGGACTGATGCGGGCCACGGAGAAGTACGAGTATCACCGTGGGACGCGGTTCTCGACTTATGCCGCGTTCTGGATCAGGCATGCCGTCATCAAATCGATTGAGCGCCAGGCCAGAACGATCCGACTGCCTGGCCACATTTTCGACTTCTCAAACCGAATCTCGACCACTGCTGTTGCGTTCCAGCAGAAGCTCGGACGTGCCCCGACGGAATCGGAAATAGCGGACGTGCTTGGCGTTAGCCAGGAGAAGGTCGAGGAGATAACAGGCTATTCACATTACTCGATCGTTCCGCTGTTTACGGACACAGACAGTGAAAACGAGCTCAATCTGATCGATATCTTGCCAAATCCGTCCTGCAACAAACCTGAACGCTACATCGAAGAGCGCGAGATCGCAGACGGGCTTGACAGAGCGCTCGACGTCTTGACCGAGAAGGAAAGGCTCGTGGTAGAGCTCAGAAATGGACTCAAGGATGGGCATCCGCACTCGCTGCGACAGGTTGGCGAAGCGATGAACCTGACGAGAGAGCGGATCAGGCAGATTGAGAAGGTCGCGCTCGAGAAGGTCCGCGTATCTGGGCTGGCGGACACGCTGATGGCTTACACTTAATCGATGGACCATCAGGCGCTCGTGTTTTGAGTCGCTTGTGTTGTGAGCGCTCGAAAATCGAGCTCACCGATTCTGCCTGAACTGAGGCAGCCTCAGTGAGTAGGTCTTCGACAGTCCACACATATACCATCTGATATACCATCCTGCGCCGCCATTGCGGCAAGCGCGACCCCGATAATTAGATTGACGGTCCGGGAAGTTGTCTGTTGCAGCTGCTCGACACGTAGATAGAGGAGTTCATGTTGTAGTCCGAACAGCTGCCTCCTTCACCTGCGGGGTGCAAATGAGGGACCCACGCTGCAATCCCCGACAGGGGATACCGTGGGTAGAGCCGTGCGTGCAACGCAACGGGAGGGTTATCATAGGGAGCTCTCCTCTTACCGTCAGGCTGCGCCTGCGGCTACCCGTGGTGTGCCCTGTCGGGCAGAATCTCGTGCGCCCCATCCCCGAGGGGGCCACGACATTCCCCTCTTCAATCTGATTATTGGGGCGATGCAACAGGCTCTCGCTCTCGTTCATTTGTTTGACGCTCTGCTCCGCTGTGTCCATTTGGGCTGGCGCAGACCTCAGGACCCGCGTCTTGCAGATGGCAATACCAGCGAGACAAATCCCACGAGCGATACTAGCGAGGCGATCAAAAGCGATTGAAAAACGCCTAGCACAGGGAGGAGGAAAGAGGTGGTCGCTATTGCCCCAGCGGCGGAGCCAACAAGGTCTGCGAAGTAGGTCGTCCCGGCCGTCTGCGTCTGGACCTCATGTCCAACTGCGTTTGTGTAGGCTGCGTTTCCATAGATGTAGAGTGCGCCTCCTACAACGCCGGAGAGAAGAATGGCCATGACGAAAAGCGTTTGAACCAATGTGGCAGCGCCCAGAACTTGAACGCTTGCCAAGAAAGCTATCACCAGGAAGGGGAAGAGGGCGGCTATCGCCTGAAGGATGACGAGGCCCGAAAACGGTTCCCGCTGCCCTTTGGTCCGGAGCCTGTTTCTCGAGATGAGCGCCCCGACGGCTATTCCGGCCATATAGGCACAGACGAGCAGCCCAAGCATTGAATAGACCCGGCCGAAGAATATCTGGTAGGCGATCAGGACTATCATCTCGGTGCTGATCTCGAGAAATCCAATTGACGCAAGGGAGACGATTACCGCAACCTTTCTCGGCGACCTTGAGGCTCGCTGGACCAGTAAGACCCCCGCGAGCAAGAGAACGACAACCGAGTAAACCTCTGGCTTACTGCGATCGCCAAGCCACCTGTAAACTGCGGCAACTTGCCCGCTAGACTCCCTGCTCCACAGCACCTGCGCATAGTAGTAGCAGACGGGCGAGAAGTCCCGGTTGACCCTTGCGCCCGAGCCGGGACATCCCTTCAGCAACTCGTCGATCATTCTCAGCCTGAAGAACTCGAACGTCACTGGGATGCCCCAGTCGGTCACGAACTGCGTCTTGATCTGTCGCTCGGCGAGCCTTGCCACCAACACGTCAGGTTTGAGAGCAAGTTCGGCCGAAGAGCTGGCCAGAAGATGGGCGTTTTGGCCCGGCGTGAGAGCCACTTTGGGGAAAACACGAGCCAGCGTGTTGCGAACGCTACAAATAAAGGTCTTCTGCTCATCAGAGAAGTAGTTCTCTGCCGATGGGACTTGCACGGCGAATATACCGCCCGGGGCGAGCCGGTCCCTGACTACGATGAAAAACTCGAGCGTGAAGAAACGATTCAGCTGGGCATTTGTCGGCCTCGGAAGGTTGAGGATGACCATGTCGTATTCAGACTGGGCTGTCGCCACAAAGCGCCTCGCGTCGGCGTAGTGAATATGGACAGCCGGATCGGTCAAAGCCCTCCTTTCCACTAGCGGCAGGAATTCTTTAGACACAGCGATGACAGCCTGGTCGAGCTCAACGTAATCGACCTTTTCCGGGTGGTGCTTGAGCAGCTCACGCACAGACCCTCCGCAGCCACCGCCGAGCAGCAAGACGGACTTGGGCCTCTTGTGTACGAGCATGGGGATGTGAACCGCCTCCTCCGCAGACAGACTGTCCGGATACGAATACAGCAAAAGACCATTTTGAAAGAGCGACCTCTGCTCGAAGCGCCTCGCCAAGACGAGCCGCCCATATTTTGTCTCGCGAACGTCGATGACCTTGGCGCCTCCGAAAGCAAACCCAGATGACCAAATCTCAATGCTCGAGGAGAGCATTAGCAAGATGGCCGCCCCCACAATCAGCGCCGCCCAGACCGACTTGGGTGAACCTCCGGGCCGGGCCTGCCAGCACGCCCCCACCAGCGTGATCGCCGACAAGATGACCAGCGTGGCAAATGGCAGAACGCGACCCGTCAATACAAAATGCAGAACCACTCCCCCGACCACCGCGCCCAGCGCCTCGACCGAATAGACAGCGCTTGCCTTTCTCGACCTACCCTCGGCGCTCTTGTCCCTCAAGAAGCTGCAATAGACCCCAAAAAGGCCGCCCTGAACGAATGACAACGGGGCGAGGCAGACGAACGTTGTGCCTAAGATGGGCACGAGGCCAGCGATCTCTCCCGGCTCGATGCCCAGGACAACCCTTGCGAGCCTGATAGCGATGAGCGTGCAGGGAAACAGAAGACCTAGTCCCGTGAGCAGCCAGAGCCTCAGCCTGGACCTTCCGTCCGGGCTCAGCCGGTTCGCGGCCTTGCCCATAGTTACGCTGCCCGCGCCTCCGAAGAGAAGCCACACGAAAAGCACTAGGCCGATCGAGAGCTCGTTGCCCGAGAACACGTTGATGCACTCCCGCTGGAACACCACCTGCGAGACCAGTGCGCAGAAGCCCAAGCTGAACCAGAGGAACACGTCCAGCCACCTGTCGTCACGCATGTTGCTCACTTTGGGCATCAAGATAGATCCCCGTTATCACGCCGATTCGCCTCTCTTTGACAGCAAAACGGTTCCAATCTATTATAGTTCCCGCCGCTGAAGTTGCATCTGTGATTTATTACGCCAGGAGATAGTAACGTGAACGAGATTATCACGTGTATTGAGAAGCTGCGATTGAAGCTTGAGAAATTCCGAAAAGCGCACCTGAAGGAGCTTCCTACACGCATAACATTCATTGACCCGGTGCTCAGGGCGCTCGGATGGGATGTGGAAGACCCAGACGAGGTTGCCGTTGAATATCAAACCAGAGACGGCAAATCCGTTGATTATGCACTTAAGATAAATCAGAAAGTGGTCTTATTCATGGAGGCCAAGCCATTGAACGACCCACTTGATGACGAAAAAGCCATCGGGCAGGTCGTTTCTTACGGCGCTGTCGCAGGAGTTGACTGGTGTGTTTTGACGAATGGTGTCACCTATAAGGTATATCGGAGCACAGAGAAGGCGGCGGCGCCGGACAAGCTCCTTTATGAAGTCTCTTTGGACCCAAAAGAGTCCGAGGATATCACGATAGAGCAAGTAGCGGACCGGTTGCGCCGTTTCTCGCGCGAGGCGATGGAGAAGGGGCTGCTTGACGAAATTGGAGAGGAGATATTCACCACTGGCAAGGTGAGAAAGGCCTTGGATAACCTTCTGACGGACCCGCCAGCTTATCTGGTGACTCTCATACGGAAGGCAACGGGAGGCGAGGCAATCAAGCCAGTCCAAATAAGAAATGCCCTGAAGAGACTATGGTCGCAGACCGCTCAAACCGGGCCAACCGGCAAGGTGAAGCCTCGGCCGGATAGCCGACAGGAGGACAATGGGAAACGGAAACGAGAAGAGTATAGCGAGAGCCATCACACAGAAGGCAGGCCACAGGAAGTCGTAGAACTGTATCGTGCGGTTGACAAGTTCTGCATGCAACTCGAACCGGGTGCAGTTCAACGAAAATGCACGAAATGGTATATTGGATACGTCTTGAAACGAGTATTCTGCTCTCTCCGCCTGTCCAAGTCTCAGGTTCTGGTTTGGGTCAGACTCAGCTATACTGATCTACAGATGCCCCCTTCGTTTGTCCGCGACGTGTCTAGCGTCGGGCACTGGGGATTGGGCGATGTCGAGCTTCGGATAGACAGCCTCGATGTTTTTCAGGATGCGAAAGCTTACATTCAAAGGGCGTTTGAGGAGAACAGATGAGGTGAAGCCATGCGACAAGTAGTAATCTATCCTGGAGAGGATGGGTATTTCGTTGTCGAATGTCCGAGCTTGCCGGGTTGCATCAGTCAAGGCAAGACCAGAGAGAAAGCCATCCAGAACATCAAGGAGGCGATCGAGCTGTATGTAGAATCGCTTGAAGAAGATGGTATTCCTGTCCCGGAGGAGAACTTCGACGCTTTTACGGCTGCTGTATGAGGAATCTCCTGACCACACGGAGCTCGATCCTGGGACGCTCAGGGCAATTATCCGACAGGCTGGTTTGAGCGTGGATGAATTCATAAGGTTGTTGCGAAGTTGAGCGCCAAAAGAGTATAAAGAACCGGTCAGGAAGTAATGGGTTAGTGCATAATTTGGAGGAGTAAAATGATCCCAGAGTTCAAGAACGAGCCATATCTTGATTTCTCCGTGCCGGAGAACAAGAAGAAGATGGAGGAGGCGATTGCCAAGCGTCAGTCGGCGGTTGGCCGGGAGTATGACAGCGTGATCGGTCGAGAGCATATTCGGCTGGAGACGAAGCTCAAGAGCTACAACCCGTCGAACAAGGACGAGGTTGTGGCTGTTTTCCAGAAGGCCGGTGCAGACCTTGCGGACAAGGCTATCGAGGCCGCCGCCGAGGCGTTTGCGTCGTGGAAATACATGTCTGCAGATATACGGGCGGAGTTCGCGTTCAAGGCCGCCGATCTGATGAGGAAGCGTAGGCTTGACTTCGACGCCGCGATGGTCGTTGAGGAGGGCAAGAACTGGCTCGAGGCGGACGCCGACACTGCCGAGGCGATCGATTTTCTCGAGTTCTATGGTCGCGAGGCGATACGCTACGCTAAGATGAATCCGGTAACGCCAGTGCCGGGCGAGGACAACGAGCTTCGCTACATTCCGCTTGGCGTTGGGGTCGTTATTTCGCCGTGGAACTTCCCCAACGCAATCATGGCCGGAATGACTTCGGCATCATGGATTTTCGGCAACACAGTAGTTTTGAAGCCTTCGAGCGATGCGCCTCTTATAGCAGCGTTGTTTTTCGAGCTGCTTCAGGAGATCGGTCTGCCGCCGGGGGTCGTCAATTTCGTGCCCGGCAGCGGGGCTAGCTTCGGGTTCGAGCTGGTCAAGCATCCGAAGTGCCGCTTCATAGCATTCACGGGTTCGATGGAGGTAGGCCTCAAGATCAACGAGGCGGCGTCTAGGCTCGCAAAGGGTCAGAAGTGGATCAAGCGCGTGATACTCGAGATGGGTGGCAAGGATACGATTATCGTTGACGACAACTACGACATTGACGAGGCGGTCAATGGCGTCCTGGCCGCGGCGTTTGGTTTTCAGGGCCAGAAGTGTTCTGCGTGCTCCAGGGTCATTCTGCTGGAATCGATCCACGATGAGTTCGTCAAGAAGTTGGTCCCGAAGGTCGAGGCGATCAAGGTTGGCCCGCCAACCGATCCTGACAACTATATGGGGCCGGTCATCAACAAAGCCGCCGAAGAAACAACTCTCAGATACATCGAGGCAGCCAAGAAGGACGGCGCCAAGCTTCTTTGCGGAGGCGAGAAGGCGCCGGGCAACGGTTACTTCATCAGGCCGACGGTTTTCGATGGCGTGAAGCCAGACGACACTATCTCACAGGAGGAGATATTCGGGCCGGTGCTGGCAGTCTTGAAGGCAAAGGACTTTGCCGAGGCGCTGAAGATAGCCAACAACACGGTGTATGGCTTGACGGGAGCGGTCTATTCGTCTTCTCGTGCCAATCTCGAGCGCGCCCGACGGGAGTTTCACGTG
Source organism: bacterium (assembly GCA_035527515.1). NCBI lineage: Bacteria > bacterium. The sequence continues at coordinate 3,059 of DATLAJ010000059.1, read as the reverse complement.
GGCAATCTCTACTTCAACCGCAAGTGCACAGGCGCCCTGGTCGGCGGCCATCCGTTTGGTGGATTCAACATGTCTGGGACCGACTCGAAGGCCGGCGGGCAGGATTACTATCTGCTGTTCACCCAGGCTAAGGTCATTTCTGAGAAGATAAGATAGCGCAATCAGAGGAGGGAGCGACTTGCTTGGGCGGGACGCTCCCTTCCTTTCAGACCTGCGGCCGAGCGCCCTTTTCTGCCCGGCCTTGTGAATGTCAGCTTCGGCCGCACCGAAAGGCAATGACCAGCTTCAGACCAGACAAGAGCAGTCTTTAGTGTTTGAATACGTAGGTGCAGTGCATATTCACTCCCGCTATTCGGATGGGAGCGGCTCGTTGAGGCAGATTGTCAAGGCGGCGAGGCGTGCCGGAGTGGAGTTCATCGTGATCTCCGACCACAACAACATGAGTGTCCGGAAGGAGGGGAGCTCGGGCTGGCATGACGGTGTGCTGGTGCTCATCGGCGAGGAGGTCTCCCCTTATTACAATCATTACATGGCGATCGGGATCAAGGATGAGATCGCTCCGAATCCGGATAGTGCGCAGGCCAACATTGACGCCGTTGCGCATCAGGGCGGCATCGGGTTCATTGCTCACCCGTTCTGTTATCATCGGCCGTCGCCGGGCTGGGCCTGGCTCGACAAGCTGCTCAGATTAGACGTAACCGTCTATCCGTGGCGGGACCTTCGGGTGAAGCGCTTTGACGGGATAGAGGTGTGGCAATACATGTATGACTGGGTCAAATCGGTCAACTCATTCAACATCTTCGCGCACGTGATCGCGCCTGAACGGTTCATCACCGGCCCGAATCCTGAGACGTTGAGACTATGGGACGAGGCTTGCGCAACGCGGAAGGTAGTCGGGATAGGGACGCTTGATGCCCACGCCAAGCCACGCATCCTTGGGATGTTTCCCATCTGCTCATACAAATACCTTATGGGGACTGTCAGGACGCATATCCTGGTGCCAGAGCCATTCGGTGGCACAAGCCTGACCGATGAGCGGAGCGTGCTCGAGTCGCTTCGCCGCGGCTGTTGTTTCTTCGCCAACGACCGGACGGCTGACTCTGCCGGCTTTAGGTTCTACATCAAATCAGGCGGCGCGACCTACCAGATGGGGGACGAGTGCGAGCTGGCGGATGATACTGAGCTCTGCGTCATCCTGCCCCGTGACGGCGAGATTCGTGTTGTTCGAGATGGGGTGCTTGTGTTGGTGACCAATGGTGAGTCGTTATGTAGAAACGTTCGGGCCAGCGGCGTCCTGCGTGTCGAGGCCCGCATTAAGGACAAGCCGTGGATATTCTCGAACGCGATATATGTTGCATAGTCCAGAGCCGGGGCCACCGGTTATCGCCGCGGCCTTGCCAAGCACGATGCTTTGGACGTAAACTCCCCGACAGACCATTTATAGAGGCAGGCAGATGACAAATGCACTGATAACTGGGATCACGGGCCAAGACGGGTCATACTTGGGCGAGTTCCTGCTCCAAAAGGGCTACAAGGTCTATGGTATGCAGCGGCGCGCCAGCACGATTAACTTCGTGCGAATAGCTCATCTCATCGACCGCATAGAGCTTCTTCCCGGGGACCTCTTGGACCAGAACTCGCTCAAGCTGGCGCTCGAGCAGTCAGATGCGGACGAGGTCTATAACCTCGCAGCGCAGTCGTTCGTCCCGACATCCTGGAACCAGCCCATTCTCACGGGCGAGATAACCGGCCTCGGCGTGATGCGCCTCCTCGAGGCGATAAGGGAGGTGAACCCGAAGGCGAGGTTCTACCAGGCCTCATCCAGCGAGATGTTTGGCAAGGTGCTCGAGGTGCCCCAGACCGAGAGGACGCCCTTTCACCCCAGAAGCCCTTATGGTGTGGCGAAGGTCTATGGGCACTGGACCACGATTAACTACCGTGAGAGCTACGGCATGTTCAACTGCTCCGGGATACTCTTCAATCACGAGTCACCCAGACGAGGGCTGGAGTTCGTGACCCGGAAGGTGTCGTTTGGGGTCGCCCGCATCAAGGTTGGCCTCGCGGATGAGCTTCGGCTAGGGAACCTCGAGGCGAAGCGCGACTGGGGCTACGCCGGGGACTACGTCGAGGCGATGTGGCTGATGCTTCAGCAGGACGAGCCCCAGGATTACGTGATCGCGACGGGGCAGACCCACTCGGTCCGTGAGCTTTGCGACGTCGCCTTCTCGCACGTAGGCCTCGATTTCAGGGATTATGTGAAAGTCGATCAGCGGTTTATCAGGCCAGCCGAGGTGGACCTACTTGTGGGCGATGCGACGAGTGCCCGGCGGGAGTTGGGGTGGAGGCCGAAGGTATCGTTTGAAGAGCTCGTAACGACGATGGTCGATGCCGACATCGAGCTTCTCTCCTCCGAGGGCAGTAAGAGCCCGCATTCGCTACGAAACTTCGGGGTAAGATGAGAGTTTTCGTAACCGGCGCCGAAGGGTTCGTAGGTGGCCATCTCATCGAGCACTTGGTCGCACAGGGCCATGCGGTATATGGGACTACCTACTTGGAGGAGCTGATTGATGGCCATGTCCCATCCGGGGTTGACATCCGGCAGTGCAATATCCTCGACGAGACCGCGATCGCAGAGCTTCTGGGTGAACACCAGCCGGAGACCATCGTGCACCTGGCCGCGGTCAGTTCCGTCTCGATAGCCCGCACGCAGCCGGCCGCCACCGCTCAAGTGAACATCTTGGGCACCTTCAACGTCCTTCAGGCCGCATCAGAACTTGACCACAAACCTAAGGTTCTCGTTGTGAGCACCTCCGAGGTCTATGGCTCAGTTGCCGAGCTGGATTGCCCAGTAACCGAGCATCACCCCGTCCGGCCTCAAAGCATATACGCCGCCTCGAAGGCCAGCGCTGAGGTTCTTGCGGCGTTTTTTGAAAGGGTGCGGGGATTGCCAGTAGTGATTCTGCGGCCGTTTAACCACACGGGGCCTCGCCAGGCGCCAGATTTCGTCTGCTCGGCGTTTGCCAGACAGATAGCACAGGCCGAGGCGGGCATGGTTGACC
>DATLAJ010000058.1 GCA_035527515.1 bacterium | reverse complement strand
TCGTATGAGAGCGCAACCGTCATCGTGTCGCCCGCGTGATACTCGTCGCTGTCAGTCCCTATCGTTATCGTCGGTCCCGGCGGCTTGACGCCAGACTCGTGGCAGAGAAGCCCAGCCGGCGTGGCAAACCAGACGTCGCCGCTCGGCGCTATCGAGATGTCGCGTATCTCATTGACCGCAAGGCCAGAATCGATGTCCCACATCGTCCACTCGGTCCCGTCGAAATAGCCCAGACCGTCGTTCGTCCCAACCCAGATGTTATTGTCCGCATCGCACTCGATGCAGCTTATCCGGTTTGACGGAAGACCATCATCCATCGTGTACCATGCCACCTCGTTCTCGCCGTCGAATTCAAGCACGCCTCGTTCGCTTGAGCCAAAGCCCAGCCAGAGCATCCCGTCGTTGTCGCACGCTATCGTGTGGACATACTCGTACTGAGGCAGGAACTGGTCGAGCTGATCGTTCTTGACGCCGGCCAGCCCGATCGGGGTGCCGACCCAGATTCGGCCCTGTTGGTCGCAAGCGATGCCCTCAGGCGTTATTGCCCGCGGCGGCGTGTCGTTCGTGAAGGCCTGAAAAGTTCTCCACGAGGAGCCATCGTATCTGGCCAGGCCTCGGCCCGCACAGACCCATAGATTATCATGGCGGTCAAGACAAAGGTTGGTCGAGCGATTCAGCGACATGCCGTCGTCCGTCTTCCCGTAGCTGGTCATTGTGCCCTTCCAGCCCTTCAGGAATTGCTGACAGGCAAGCCAAACCGTGCCATCCAGCCAGAACTCGATATCATAGACCTCATCGGCGTAGGTAGTCCCTGGGTTGTAGAGCTCCTTCCAGCGCACGCCGTCAGAGTAGCCAACCTGGCCGAAATAGGTTCCGTAGAAGGTTCTGCCCAGGCCATCGACAGCAACAGAGCATATATTGTTGTTCATCACGGTGCACTCGCCGCCCGTGTAACTGTTCCAGAGGCCCTGGTAGTACCACGCCAGGCCGCCGCCCGTCGTGAACCAGACTGTGCCGTCAGTTGCCGCGTCAACACCGTTCACGTTGTCTGAGGGCAGGCCGGAGTTGAGCGTGTTGAACGTGGTCCAGTTCTCGCCGTCGAACATCGCCACGCCTCCACCGCCGCTCGGTACCCAGACACGGCCTACGGTGTCAATGGCTACCCCGGTTGGGTGAATCATCGTCCCTGGCCACACCCGGTATTCAGCCACATCCTCGCCGTTTCTTATGTGATATACCTTCATGCCATCGATAGCGAGCCAGACGTCGCCCGCGTCTGTAGCAGCGATTGCTAACGGCACGAAATCGCCGTAAGCCAAACCGTCGAACACCTCCCACTCGCCGTCCCTGTACCGGCCAAGCTGGTGCTCATTCACCGGGGGGCCATCCCACGCAAACCAGCCAGTTCCGTCCGGAGCGAAGCATATCGCCCCGGGGGCATATTCTAGCCCGGCGGGGTGGTCCATCACTGACCAACTCGTCCCGTCAAAGCGTACGATACCGGTCCGGATTCCATTCGCCGGATTTGCAGCCCAGACGCTGCCATCGGGCGCCGCGGCGATCACCCCAAAGGGGCCGCCCGCATGTACATCGGTGAACAGGAAAGTCTCGAGCTGGTGGTCCAGGACGCGGCAGATGACGGTCCTACAGTGGACCCAGACAGCCCCGCTAGTATCGACTACAACCTGGTTTCCTGGATATGACGACGGGAGCCGAAATAGCTGGAAATCCTCCGTCAACGGGCTGAATCCCACCAGAAATCCTCCAGCCTTGAACCACGCCCAGCCCGGTGACGTGGCAAGGTCCTCGCCGCTTGCGAAGGGATTCGTGTAGATAGTGAACTCCTCGGCATAAGAGATGCCCGAAGCGAACGAGATTAGAAAAGCCACAAAACAGATTGACAACACTATCAAAGACCTTTTCGACATTTGACATGTACCTCATAATTTGTGATTATCTTTCGATAATCATTGTTGGTTTCTCGTGTGGGCGCATGATTGCGCCCACTACGGCCGGCCGGGAGGCTTCGCGCCTCTTGGCCGGCTTTTTCATCTCGGGATTATCGAGGCGAAAGTTCTGCGCGGCGAGCATAGGTGGGCCTCGCGCGGTCGAGCCCGCCGTCGCCGGCTTGTCCTCCGTAGCAAGTGCGAAGGAGGAGGCTATGGCGGACGGAGAGGAGCGGCGCCTATCTATCTCCATACTACATATAGCAGCACTTGAGAATGACACCACAGAATATAGGAGCCTCATCCCACTCTCCTAATTTTGTCTTACAACCTCACCTTAAAAATAACGCCTGCAACTAGAAGCGTCAAGTGCTTTTTTGCGGCGTTAAACACCGTCAAGACGGCACTGCTTTCGTTTTCACGAGCTTGACATTAACCTGCGAATCTCTACAAGGGGATTACTTGAATGGTAGGCCCAGGCCGACGCACCCCAAACGGGCCTCGCCCACATAGGCAATTTGATTTCTCGGGGGCTGCAAGCTCAGGAGTTTTCGTATTTTTGGGGAGAGGAGTGTTGAGTTGCAGGCCGCAAGGCGGTGATTTGGGCGTGCGAGAACTGGAATCGGTGAGCTGGACGCCGCCAGCCCCAACGGGGCTGAATGTGAGTAGCCCCATGTGCAACGTGGGGTTAAGGGCGCATCCAATTCTGTCTTGGCGACCCCAACGGGGTCGAACAAATGGACAGATCAACGACATCGTTCGACCCCGTTGGGGTCGCCTTTCAGGAGGTTTGGCGCCACCTGTCCGTAGGCTGGGCCTGCGGCCGGCGCCTACGGCTATTCAACTTAATCCCCTTCCGGGGATGCAGGAAGGACGGCGTCAGTTGAGCAGGCCCGGGCACGATTACGAAAACTCCTCCTGCAAGCTTACTTGACAGCACGTGGCAGAACAGTATCGTACAGGGAGTGCAATTCGGCGCGAGGAGGTTGGGAGTTTTTCTACTGAGGACCGTAACTTTGCAGCGAGTTATATAACTGGCAGGTGAGGGAAGAATGCGGATACTTTTCGTGACCCCGTCCACCGGCGGTGAGTATTTTACGATAAACATTGGTCTGGCGTCGATAGCGACCTACCTTGTGAAGCGCACTCGGCACCAGGCGAGGATTCTGGACTTCTCATTCTGCCGTAACAGATGGCGTGAGCGGCTCAGGCGGGAGATGTTGAGGTTCAGTCCTGATGTGATTGGCATAACGCTTTTGAGCACGCACGGCTTTTCGGCGCGGGAGATAGTGAGCGAGATCAGGAAGATCGACCCGGGCGTCAAGATCATCAGCGGTGGGCACCACGCGACGATTACGCAGGGCAAGGTGTTTGAGGAGCTCGACATTGATGCGATTTGCATCGGTGATGGGGAATACGCGACCGAGGAGTATCTCGACAGGCTCGAGGAGCGGAGGAGTCTGGAGGGCCTGAAGGGGGTGTGGTTCAGGGACGGGGACACAATCGTCGAGAATCCCACAAGGCCAGCGGTTAAGAATCTTGCCGATCTGCCGGCGCCTGACTGGAAGTTCTGGAGCGATTTTGACAAGCATCTTCAGGTATTTCAGATGTTCCCCTTCATTGGCCAGCGGAACTGCCCCCACGGGTGCACGTATTGCTCGGCGACGATCGTGAGAGAACGGGTAGGCGTTGGGATCAGGTTCCTCGACCCGGTGGTGTATGCACGGCAGGTTCGCGAGGCTTGGGACCAGTGGCGGGGCCCATACTTCAAGATAGCCTGGATGTGGGACCCGGTGTTTACGATCAACCGCGAGTGGATGCGCAAGTTTCTTGAGGAATACGAGAAGCTCGACCTGGTTGGGAAGCTGCCTTACTCGATCTACTCTCGCATAGATGAGCTGGACGAGGAGAAGGCGAGGCTGCTTCATGAGACTGGCTGCCTGAAGATTAGAACGGGCATCGAGAGCGGAGACGAGTTCATTCGGAACAAAGTGTATGAGAAGGGACTGTCGGCCGAGCAGATCGATTACGCCGCCCATCTATGCCGTAAGTATAACCTGTCTCCGACGACATATTTCTGCGTGGGCGCCCCGGGCGAGACTCGCAGAAGCCTGAGGAGGACAAAGTTGATGGCTCGTTCGGTCAAGGCTGAGACAACAGTTTTCCACGTTTGGAAGCCGCTTCCGGGCACAAAGGCAGTTGACAAGCTTCGGGAGTTTGGCGGCAAGATGAGCAATAGGTGGGCAAAGGAGGTTGTGGACATTACTCGGACCTCATTCATCACAACTCCTTACATCGGTCCGTTGACGATTGGGTGGTTCCAGACGCGAGTGCTGACGGTGATGACGCTTCGGAAGGTTTTCTTGCAGTTGTGGTATCAGAAGCAGCGGTTTTTTGTTAATTTTTTCAGATATTTGGTTCTTTGTCGCAGAAATGGATTCAAGATTTTTGACATGCTCAAGAACTTCACCTATGTCAACGGCGTGGACATTCTAATTGACAATGCTCGAAGAGAGGGCATGCTCAGCGCTCGCCCCAGTGGTGTGCCCCGGGATTTGTCGCACACGGAGGAGCGGGACCGGGAGAGAATCTATCATTAATCATAGGCAGCAATTGGCAGTCATTCTTTTTTTGGCGTTTCCGAGGTTGAGCCGTGGCTGAGCTGGTTCTAGTCAATCCGCCTCTAACGTCTTGGGAGCAGTACTGCTACCTCCAACAGACGAGCAATAACGTCGCTCCGCTGGGTCTTCTGAATCTCGCCGCCGTAACGAGGCAGGCTGGTATAAAGACAGCCATTGTCGATGCCGAGGCGTTGGGTCTTTCTTATGAGCAAGCGATCGAGAAGGCCTTGTCGCACAGGCCCAGCGTTGTTGGCGTAACGGCAGTTACGCTCTCGATAAGCAACGCTGCAAGGTTCGCGGCGGGCATCAAGGCGGCGGACAGCCGCGTGAAGTTGGCGATCGGTGGCCCGCACCTCTCAGCCGTCCCAGAGGAGACAATGAGTCGCTATCCGGAGTTTGACGTGGGCTCGATCGGAGAGGGCGAGGTAACTGTCCTGGAGCTGATGCAGGCGTTCCGGGGGGAGCGGACGTTCGAGAGCGTCAACGGACTGATCTTGCGCGGCGAGCAGGGGACTCATCGAACGCCTCCGCGTGAATACCTTGAAGATCTCGACCATCTTCCGTTTCAGGCCTGGGACCTTTTGGAACACTTCCCCGACATATACACGCCGCCGGTTCACTCTTTTGGGCGCTTGCCTGTCGCAGCGCTCTACACAACGCGTGGCTGTCCAGCCCGGTGCACATTCTGTTCCAAGAACGTCTTCGGCAACAGGATTAGGTTCTTCAGCGCTGACTATGTCTTGGAGGCGATCAGGCGGCTCATTCGGGACTACGGCATCCGTGAGATAAAGTTCTACGATGACAACATGACGTTCTCGAAGGATAGGTTCTACGGGCTATGCGAGGGCATAATTCGCGAGAAGATGGATATTACCTGGACTTGCGTCTCGCGTGTGGACCTCGTGAACGATGAGATGTTGGTTCTTGCCAAGAGGGCTGGTTGTTGGCAGATATCTTACGGACTTGAGGCGGCATCGGTTCGGTTGCTGGAGTTTGTTAAGAAGGGGACTAATCTGGAGAAGGTGCGGCGCGCGCTGCACGCTACTCACAAGGCCGGGATAAGGACTAGGGGGTATTTCATAGCGGGGCTACCGACCCAGACCAAGGATGAGTTGGAGGAGACGGTGCGGTTTGCGCTCAGAGAATACGTGGATGATTTCCAGATTCACCTGTTCGTGCCGTTCCCCGGCACGCCGATCAGCGAGAACATAGAGCAATATGGTGAGGTGGTTGGCGGCTGGCACGATATGAACAAACACAAAGTAGTCTTCATTCCGCATGGGTGGACCGCCGAGGAGCTGGACAAGGCTTACAACAATGCGCTCCGGCGGTTTTACATAAGGCCCAAGACCGTTATCTCCTATCTCGGGCAGATCCGCAGTTGGGACGTGCTAGTCAAGTTCATAAAGAGCGGCATCACCATTGCCTGGCACTGGTTCTTTGGAGGACATTCCGAGGCCAGGCACGACGCTCATGCTCAGGCGAAGCTGTTTGCGAGCAATGGTTCGGGGCGTGCCTCGGAGTTGAGTTCTGCCGCTGTGTCTCATCAGGAGGCATCAAGAAGTAAGGAGGCCCAGCTTTAGATGTCTCTTGGACGTAGATTGGGGTCAGTGGTTTTCATCTGCGCCTTTTGGTGGGCATGGCTGCTCGCAACGAGCGTGTTTGCGGCGAGCGTCGAGATCATGCCGCTATCCGAGATCAAGCCCGGCATGACTGGGTATTGCCTCACGACGCTAAAGGGCTTTGAGCCCGAGCGCCTACAGATCGAGATACTCGGCGTCATTTGGGGCGTTGCTCCGAGAGCGAACCGGATTCTATTTACAGGAACGGACAAGACGTTCAAGAGATTTGGCATCTTAGCGGGGATGAGCGGGAGTCCATGCTACATAGATGACAAGCTGATCGGCGCGTTATCGTATGGCTGGATGGCCGAGAAGGAGCCGATAGGCGGGATCACGCCAATAGAGGAGATGCTGACAGTGCTCAAGGCGCCTGTCGTGCAGCATGGGACGCACGGCGCAGGCGGCGTTTTCGCAAAAGAGTCCGCCGGGATGAAGCCCTACCTGGACGAGAACGGGCGATTCAGGCTGCCCATCAAATTGCGGCCGTTGAAAGATATGGGTCAAGGCGAGTCCGAGCTTATCGTCTCGGAGTCCGCAGCCTCCAGTAATCCACTGCTCTCGCGATTGGCCGGAGTGCGACTGAGGCCCATTCCGCTATCTTTTGTGTCGAGTTCCGCGGGCCTGAACAATGTGGCCGGCGAGCTAGGCCTTACGTCTGTTGAGGCGAGTTCGCGAAGCCCCATTCATATCGACCCGGAGCAGCTTAAGCCGGGCTGTCCGCTTGGCGAGTCGCTGGTCACGGGCGACCTTGATTTATCGGGGATGGGAACGCTGACTTACAGGGACGGAGACGTCTTACTCGCTTACGGACATCCGAGCTTCGGTGGCGGAAGCGTGAGCTATCCGATGTGCAGCGGTATCATCCATACAGGCTTCCCGAGTTACAGATACAGCTTCAAGATCTCTTCCAGTTCTCAACCTCTCGGCGTGATAACACAGGATAGGTATCCTGCTGTTGCTGGCAAGATAGGGGGTAGGGCGGACACGCTGCCGGTAGACCTGTGGCTGACGGGGGCCCAGTCTGGCAGGACGCGCGAGTTTCATTTCGAGATGATAAGAGACAAATACTTCACGCCACTGCTCTTGGGGCTTGTGGCACACTACAGCATCTATGCGTTCCAGCATGAGTCGGGCGAGATGACGGTCGATTGGGACATTCTGATGGACGTCAATGAGCATGAGCCGGTGCGCATCAGGGATTCGCTTTCTATGCCTCAGTACAGTTACAGGCAGTTCATGGGGTATATGGGGGAGACATTCGCTGCGGTCATTGACAATGGTTTCGAGGATGTCCGGCTCGACAAGGTTCAGATAAAGCTCAAGGTTAGTCAATCGATCGACGTCGCGGATATTCTCTCCATAGACGTTGATAAGAAGCGTGTGCGGCCGGGCGAGAGCGTTGGGCTTAGCGTCTGCGTTCTACCTCATGCACAAAAGGAGAAGACGCTGAGGTTTCAGATCCCGATACCGAAGTCGTGCCAGCCTGGGTCTGCGGAGCTGATGGTGTTCGGAGCGGATGCTTACCAGATGTGGGAGAGCGTGCGCGCCAAAGCGAAGTTCCAACCCAAGAGCTACAACGACGTGGTTGACATGTTGCTCGAGGCGCCGAACCACAGACAGCTCTTAGTTGTCCTTGCAAGGAGGAGGCTTGTGGCAATGCGAGGGCGTGAGGTTCTACCAGACCTGCCTATCTCTGCACGCGACGTCCTTTCGTCGGCGGCCTCGAGTGAGACGCGCGACAATGCCAACTTTGAAGTCTTGACAAGGCTTGCGCTTGAGAGCGATTTCAACCTAAGCGGTAAGAAGAATCTCGGGATACAGATTAAGCCGAGAAAGCTATAGTCAGGTTAGTTGGCCAAACCTTGTTTCAACCTGGGAGAACAGAGATGGCTTTCGCAAGTTCTAGACATATACGATTTGTTTTCTTGGCCTGCTGTTTGGTCCTTGTGGGCGTTTGCGCCTACGGAACTTCCTCGGACGAGTTTGTAACCGAGGGCAAGGATCAGTTTGACGGCTGCGACCTGCACGGAGTTACGCTGACCGATGCCGGCAAGATAATCCTCTCGGTTCCGCTCGAGAAGACCGCCGACCTCAAGGAATCTCAGGTCTGGGCGGTTGCGGCCGACAAGTCAGGGGCGATATTTGCGGGGACCGGCGACGAGGGCAGGCTCTACGTTCTGAGACCGGGCGCGAAGCCGGAGATTCTTTTCGACTCGGACGAGCAGCAGATTCACTCAGTGCTGGTGGACGGAGAGGGCAGGCTTTACGCTGGCACGGGGCCTTCTGGCATCGTGTTTCAAGTTGACCGCAAGACGGGGTCTGCGACGAAGCTCCTCGAGACGGGCGAGAAATACGTTTGGTCGCTTGCCTCGGGCCAGAATGGCGAGATATATGCTGGGACCGGGCCCAATGGCAAGGTCTTCAAGATAGCCGGTCCTGGGAAAGGTGAGGCGATTCTTGACCTCGAAGCTCCTAATATCACATCCCTGACGTTCGATCTGCCGAGCAAGAGGCTCTTGATAGGCACTTCATCGGGCGTTGTCTATTCATTCTCCGGTTCGGGGAAGCCCAAGGCTTGCCTCGAGGCAAGCGGGATGGAGATCAGAACGATACTCGTTGATGGCAATGAGCTCTACGTGTTGGCGATGGGGAGCGGCAAAGGTGGGGCAGATGCACCAGCTGCCGAGCCGCCGAGCGTGCCGGAGCCTCCGGATGTGAGCTCCATGCCGAGCTCCCTTCGTGCCGCGATGAGTGCGATGATGTCCAAGCGCAAGGCCGTCTCAAAGGCCAAGCCCGCGAGAAAGCCATCAATGCCCTCTGCCGCCAAATCCGCAGTTTACAGGATTTACGCAGACGGGCACAGCGAGCCGATATTCTCCAGCACTAGTGGCTCGCTTTTCTGCATGGATTGGTATGAGGGCGATTTGCTCATCTTCGGCTACCGCGGGGATTTGGGTGTGGTCGTGCGGATGAACAAGAAAGGAGAAGCGGACCTTCTGCGGTCGATAGAGGACACGAAGTTCATCTCGGCCTGTTCGGCGCCGGGCGGAGGTTTCGCTCTTGGCACGTCGGAGGTGGGACATCTGTTTGAGTTATCGCCCTACAAGATGATGCTCCAAGGCAGCCTCGTCTCCAAGGTTGAGGACGCGCTGTCTCGGGCCACTTGGGGCAATGTGAGCTGGGAGTCGCTAGCCCCCAAGGGAGCGAAAGTTCAGCTCTTCACGAGGTCCGGAGACGTCTCCACGGTTGACGAGTCCTGGAGCGACTGGCAGGGGCCGCTGAAGGATGCGGCCGGCAGCAAGTGCCTCAGCCCGGAGGCTCGCTATATCCAGTACCGAGCAGTTCTTGAGAGAAGCAAGGGGGGGGATTCTCCCTCTCTCGAGAAGGTCGCGATTTCATATATCCAGTCGAATCTGCCGCCCAAGGTCGAGAAGATAACGATTCACGAGGCAGGCGAGGACCTAGAGGACGTCGTCCGGTCGGCGAAGGCTTCGGGGGTTGAGGCTAAGTATGAGAACCTCAAGCTGTTGGACAGGTTCTCCGACATGCCGGAAACCGAGATGCTGCGAGCGATTACATGGCGCGCCAGCGACCCTAACGGGGACAGCCTTCTGTATTCAGTCTTTCTGAAGCCCAAGGACGGCAGCTGGCAATTGGTTACTGAGGAAACCAGGCTCACGTTCAGCGTGATTGACACGAGCGTTCTTGCCGACGGCAAGTATCTGGTCAAAGTCGAGGCGTGCGACGGGCCGAGCAACACTGCCTCGGAGCAGCTGTCCTCTGAAGAAGAGAGCGACGAGTTCACGATCGACAACGGCGCACCGGAGGTCAAGTTCAACCGGGTCAAGCGACTCTCGGATGGGACGTTCTTGGTCTCGGGCACGATCAGGGACAAGGTGAGCAACATTGCATCAGCGAGATTCGCTGTTGACCTCGGCCAGTTTCGGGTGCTGAGAGCAAAGGACGGCGTGTTCGACAGCAAGGAGGAGAGGTTCGAGGTCAAGACGTCTGTCCTCAAAGGCACTGGGCATTTCGTGGCGATTCTGGTTGAGGATGCGTGTGGCAATGCCAAGGTTGCAAGAAAAGAGCTAATTAGGTAGTATAAGTATAGAAAAGGCGGCCGGGGTCTGCCGAAGAGGAGCCGGAGCTGTGGGCGGATTTGGCTCCTTGTGTTAATCGCTGTAAACGCTGATTCCCCTCGCGGGGTCTGCTCGGCGGTCGCGCCGTCGATAGGTGGTTGAAGGGATGTTGAGAGCAAGAAGAGTTTTGTTTTTTCTGGTCGTGCTTGCCCTCTCCTGGGCGCTGATCTCCTGTTCGTCGTTTTACAGGCAGACGGAGAAGGCCCCACCAGCTTCGTCGGTTCGAGGCTGCGAGTTCGCGAGCAGCTCAACGATCTCGCCTCAGATCGCTAGCTTGGCCGAGGCTTATACTTTCTACTGCTATGGCGAGTTGTTTGGTCTTCAGGGCAAGTGCGATAAATCTCTTCAGGAGTTTGAAAAGGCCAGCACACGACTTCCAGAGAGCGGATACATCAATTTCGAGGAGGGCCGCGTTCTCCTAGAAAGTGACAGGCTCAAGGATGCGATCGGCAGGCTTGATTTGGCCATTGCTAAGTCGCCGGAAATGGCCAGGGCCTATGTCCTGCGCGGTGACGCCAACAGAATGCTCTTCAACATTGCTGACGCCATTAGGGACTATCGGCGCGGGGCGGCGCTTGGCTTTGACGAGCCGACCCTCAGGTTTACGATTGCCGAGCTGTTGAAGCTCGTCAGGGAGTACGACGACGCGATTGGGGAGCTTATGCGCCTGAAGGAGATAGAGCCCGGCTCGCTTCGTGCGGATTTCTCTTTGGGTGGGCTGTATATGACAATTGGGGAGCCGGCGAAGGCGGTCCCTTGCTTTGAAAGAGTGGTGGCCGCCCATCCTGAGGACACAAACACAATCTCGCGGCTGTTGGAGGCATACCAGCAGTGCGGTCGGTTTGAGGATGCAATCGCGCTGGGCAGCAACGTGGTCGCTCGCCTGCCCAACGACACTCAGCTTAGGTTCTGTCTGGCCAACTGCATGGATCGGGCAGGCAGAGTCGGCGAGGCGATCGAGCAGTTGCAGCTTCTCATCAAGCTCGACCCCAGTTTCGCAGCGGCGCTTAACTACTTGGGCTACATCTATATTGACAGGGGCTTGAAGCTGCAGAAGGGCATGTCGCTGGTGCGGGCGGCTCTCACCATCGAGCCTCACAACTCTGCGTTTCTCGACAGTCTTGGCTGGGGTCTCTACAAGCTGGGTAACACAAAAGAGGCGGTCGAGTATCTCGAAAGGGCGGTGGCCGGCCTGAAGGAGGCTAGCTCCGAGCCAGTTATATGTGGTCATCTTGCGCTTGCTTACCAGAGAAGTGGCAGGTCCGAAGATGCAGAAAAGTACCTTGCCATCGTTGCCTCTGCCAAGTCAGGGGACCCCGCCGTGCAAAAGCTGCTCAGGGAGTTCTCATCGTCTCTGGCGTTACCCAAGAAAAAAGACACGGCGAACAAGCCCGAAAATGTGTCTGTGCGATAGATCGCGCGTTCGCCTTATATCCCTTGCTCTCCTGCTTTCTTGCTCGCTTTGCAGCACGGCATGCAGCCTCCTGGCTCGTCATGGGTGCGTCCGAATGCCGACAGCGGAGGCAACTTCAATCGTTGGGGGCCTCATCTCTGACCATGAGAACGTTATGACGCTGCGCTCTTTCGCTAGATTGATGCTCATCTCGGAGGGCCGCGCATACCGGGCCTCAGTGGCGGTCCTTCTCGAACGCCCCGACCGCTTTAGGATAGAGTTTCTGGGACCCTTCAGACACCCGCGGCATATCGTAGCGTTCGACGGCAAGCTCTTCAGTGAGATCGGCAAGAACAACGAGATAAGGCTCCAGGATGCACACGCCTCCGGCGCCACGCTCTCCTTTCTGGGGCTGACGCCAGAGTGGGTGGTCGCGGCGGTCTTGGGCCTTCCACCAATCTCACGAGATTCCATCCTTGTCGAACAGGCCTTTCACGAAGGCAAGAACGAGGTAAGGATCGAGCTTAAAGATGAGGCTGTGAAGATAACTCTTTGGGTGAAGCTGCGGCGGGGGCGGGCGGACGTGGAGAGGTTCACCCTTCTGTCGGGAGACGGCCAACAGCCTGTTGTCGAGGGGTTTTACTCCGACTTCCAGGAGGTTATCGGTCAGGACGAGACGCGATGCCGTCTTCCCCGCATCGTGGTTATCAGGGCGCCTGATCGTCGCCAGTCGCTTCGCATGACGTTCTCTAGCCCCGATGTGAACGCCAAGCTCGATCCCGCCTCATTCAGGATCGGGCCGTAGTCCCTTGTGTGCGTTGGTCTGTCTCTGCCAAGAGGGAACTGTACTATGCGGGCGTTAGGGCTTTTTTCCGGCGGGCTAGACAGCATGTTAGCGGTCGAGGCAATTCGGCGACTCGGCCTCGAAGTGGTGGCTGTTTCGTTTTCCTCTCCCTTTTTTGGCACGGCCTGGGCCCAAGAGGCCGCGGCCCAGCTCGGCGTCTCGCTTATGACTCTCGACGTTACGGACGAATACCTCGCGATGCTGCCTCATCCCAAGTATGGCTATGGCAAGAACATGAACCCCTGCATCGACTGCAAGGCGCTCATGCTCAGGCAGGCTGGGAAGCTGATGCAGAAGCGGGGCTGCGACTTCATCTTCTCCGGCGAGGTCCTTGGCCAAAGGCCGATGTCCCAGAACAGACAGTCGCTGCACATCGTGGCAAAACTCTCGGGCTACGAGGATTACATCTTAAGGCCGCTTTCAGCAAAACTCCTTCCTCCCATACTTGTTCAGAGGGAGCAGAAGCTGGACACAGCGAGGCTCTACGACATCTCAGGAAGAGGGCGGCAGAGGCAGATGCTGCTGGCTCAAGAGTTCGGTATAACGAGCTATCCCAGCCCCGCCGGGGGATGCAAACTAACTGAGCCTGGCTACGCACGCCGCTTGAGTCGCCTTTACGAGACCGACCCTGCCCCGTCAGTGCGCCTATTCAAACTCTTGGGGCTTGGAAGACACGTGCGACTCGGTGACGCCGCTACCCTCGTCGTCGGGAGAAGCGAGGCCGAGAACGATGCGATCGAGCGCTTGGCTGTCGCGTCTGATGCGGTTCTCAGGGTCTCAGGCTACGTCGGGCCAACAGGGCTTCTGACCACTCCCTGTTCCCCCGATGAGATGCGGCAGGCCGCTGCCATCGTCGCCAGATACAGCGATGCCCCTCAGCATGACGAGGCTAATGTTCAAGTGGTTCAGGGAGGGGCAAGTTATGAGCTAGCCGTGGTTCCTATCGACCCGGACGAGGTCAGGAGCCTGTTGGTTTAGAGGCTGTCCAATAAGTCCGTTTTGCCTGTGTAGGGGCGATTCACGAATCGCCCTGGTCTAATCCGATCGGGCACCTTAGGGGCGGTTCGTGGAGGCTGTCCCATAAGTCGGTTTCTACGGGGATGACGCAGCGGGGTATGCCACATGTAGGGGCAGGCCTTGTGTCTGCCCGAATATATAGATGGGCGGAGACAAGCCCCGCCCCTACACAACCTCGGACCTGACTTATTGGACAGCCTCTTTAGTCGGCGATAACAGCAGGAAAACCCTCACCAAGAACCCTCCCAAGGCCGCCCGTTGAAAGGCGTTGCCCGTCTCCTGCGGCGGATACGTCAAGGCGGCCTCTTAATCAGCTTCCTTCTGCTTACCGAGCTGCGCCTTGGCAAGACGGGCTTCATTGCTGTCGGGGAAACGTTTCGAGACGTCTGTGAAGAACTTGGCGGCCTTTTCTTGCTGACCAATCCGTTGGTAACACATCCCAAGCCTGAGAAGCGTCTCCGCAGTCCGGTCGCTCTTGGGATACTTTTGAAGCAGGCCTTCATACTCTTTGATCGCCTCTTTGTATTGCTGGGTGGCAGACAACGACTCGCCGACCCAGTATTGGGCGTCGTCGGCCGCCGAACTATTCGGGTAGGCAGCGATATAGTTCCTGAACCCCATCATGGCCGATCGGTAGTTTCCGCTGTTGTAGTCCTGTCTGGCCGCCGCGAATATGCGCTTTCGCGACCTATTCTTGTTATTGTCTGTGTCCTTCTTAGAGAGGCTGCTGATCATGTCCTCCAGGTCCAGCACCGCCGCACGAATCGCCTCCTGCTGCTGGGACACGTCGTCAAGCGAAGCACAAATCTCGTCAAGTCGCTGGGTAAGTTCCTTGAGCCCCTGTTTGGTCTCCGCGTCTCGAACTCGCGCCTGCCTAGACAGCTCCTCAACCTTCCCCTCCAGCAACTTCAGATCGTTTCTCAGTCGCTCCTGATTCTGTTGGTTCTCGGTCGCAAGCAAGTTCGCCTCATCGGTCTTGGCGCTGAGGGTCTGCATCTTGCTGGTTGAGGCGCACGAGAGCAGCCCGATCGACAAGGCGAACAGGAATATGAACGCCAGAAGACAGCGCGCAATTCTGCCGCCGCTCATGATATATCCTCGATGTTATCTGTGGCCAACTACACGTCTTGAAGGCCGCAGCCGTTTCGGAACGTCATTGGCCTATGACCGCGAAGTGCGCCCGGCGATTCACTGCCCAGGCCGCCTCATCGTGGCCTGACGTCAACGGCCTCTCCTCGCCGTAGCTGATTGTCCTTATGCGATGCGGCTCGATTCCCATGTCGATCAGGTAATCTTTCGCCGCCTCGGTTCGCCGGTCCCCCAACGCAAGGTTATACTCGTTGCTGCCTCGCTCATCGCAGTGGCCCTCTACGAGCATCGAGAGCTCGGGGCGATCGAACATAATGAACGCGATTTGATTGAGAACCTGGCGGGATATCGTGTTGAGGTTGGACCGATCGAAGTCGAAGTGTATATCCTCGAAGTTCATGCTCTCCGCCTCGGTCACCTCGGCTTGAGCCGTGGCAGCCGGACTAGCCTCCTGGCGCTGCGGCTCTTGAGGCGGTAGCGGTGTCGGCTGCACCTGGGTCTCTTCCTCCAAGTCCCTTGCAGCCTGTTCCTTGGCCTTAGGGCCGCACCCACAAAAGCACAGAAAAACGAGAGATAGTGTAACAGAGATAACTAACAGACGTGTCGCTAGCTTCAGCATCTCAACACCCAATTCCCCGAAAGTTTATTGTCAAGCGTAAGACGCCCTCCATCGTAGCGATAGTGCATGGTCAGGTCAAGTCTGGGCGAATTACCCCAATAATCGGCTGGACTGTGCGTGCGGTGGCCTTCTTGGAGTGCGGTGGCTTGACACCGCCTTCATTGGTGGTGGCTTGACACCACCCTCTGATAGAACATCTATCTTGAACCTGGAGCCGTCATCGACACAACCTCACCCTTCTTAACAGGGCGCAGGCCGCGTCAAGCCGCGGCCAGCCAAAGCGGAGTCGAGCCGCCGCACTCCAAAAGGTCGCTCGCTGCTTTCGCCAATCTGGCCATTCTTGAGAGAAGGTCTCTTTCTTGACATTCTTGCAGCGAAGCCTTATATACGAGACGCTTTGAGGCGGTTCATGAATGAGGTTTCAGCGATAATTGAGGCCTAAGAGAGGGATGATCGAGAAAGCCGGCTACAAGGTCATAGAGGGGCGTTACGAGGTTCTGGCAGAGTGCGGGCGTGGGGGCTCCAGCGCTGTCCATAAGGTATTCGACAGGAACCTGGGGCGAGTGCTGGCTCTTAAGGAGCTCTTTCTTGACGAATCTATGGGCCCGGGCTCTGCCTGGCAGTTCAAGCAGGAGTTCATGCTGACCTCTCGTCTCAAACATCCACACACGGTGAGCGTCTATGACTTCGGCCTAACGGAGCGGGGTCGGTATTACTTCACGATGGATTTTGTCGAGGGGCAATCGATCGTGCAGTGGTGCGCGGAGCGGGACGCAGACGCGATCATGGCCCTTCTTCTGCAAGTCTGCATTGCGCTGTCTTACATACATGGGCAGGGCGTGTTTCACGGGGACATCAAGCCGAGCAACATCATTGTTCGGCCAAAGCCGCCCGCCGGTGTAAACCTTCCGCTTGCAGGATCAGACCTCTACGACTATGGCTTCGCAACACTGATGGATTTCGGCCTCTCAAGCGCGCTTGCCGAGCCCTCCCTTCGAGTCAGCGGAACCGTGGAATACATGTCTCCAGAGCGGTTCATGGCTTGCCGTGCGGACGTCCGTTCGGACCTTTATTCACTCGGAGTCCTGGCATACGAGCTCTTCGCCAAACAGCTGCCGTTTTCGTCCGAGACTATTGAGGGATACGTCGAGCAGCATCTGCACGCGAGGCCAGCGCAGCTCTCGTCAATCGCCCCCGACCTCCCACCGCTCGTGGGGGAAACGGTTGACCATCTATTGGCCAAAAGGCCCTCTCAAAGGCCAGGTTCCGTCGCTGCTGTCTCTGCCAAGCTGGTCGAGGCGCTCGGGCCGCGAGTGCCCAGAACATTCGCTGTAACCCCCAACATCCGACCAAACCAGCTCTTCGGCCGCTCTGGCGCCCTGAAGCAGTGTCTGAGAGCCATATTGAGCAGGCTCTCGAGCCAGCGGTTCGCTGAGATGTTCGAGGAACAGCCGCCTTATTCAGTGCACGAGCGCCTAGACCGCTGCCTCGTGGTTCTCGCTCAAGGCGCGAGCGGTTCTGGCAGGACCGCGTTTCTTGACGCGCTCAAATCCGAGCTACAGCTCTGCGAGCTAACTACGATGGTCTCGCCGTCAGGAGCACAGAACCTCGACGTTGCAGGCTTTGTGTCGGTAACGCTCAACAGCGCTGGGCTGTCGTTCGATATGAAGTCCCTACCGGGCGCTATCGGCAAGTCAGTCCAGTCAGGTGGGAGCTCGGCCCGCGCCAATTCGCCGGACCTCCTGCCGCCAGATGAGGTTGGCGACTGGTCTGCCAACATGCGGCAAGAGTTTCTGAGGCGCTTCGTGGACTGTGTCTCTGACGCGTGGGAAACGAGGCCGGTGGTGTGGCTGCTGGACGATTTCGACCTCACAGACGAGAGAAGGTGTGAGTCGCTATGGGCGCTTGTCCGGTCCGTGGCCGCAACTGGTGCAGGTAGGAAGGTTGCGATCGTCTTGACCGGCGGCTCTGCGATGAACTCGGAGCTCGAGCAGATGTTGGACAGCGTTGAGGTCGAGAATGTGGAGCTTCTGCCTCTTGATGAGTCTCAGGTAGCCTCGTTGATCGACGCCTCGTTCATGCCGAACGCTTTCAGCCAAGAGGCGGCCCCGGCGTTCTTGGAGAAGACAGGTGGCTTGCCGGCGCTCTTGGTACAGTGTATCGAGTCTGCCCTTGAGGAGGACATCGTTCACTTCACCGATGGGCGTTGGGAGCTTAGAGCGGACAGTTTGAAGGATTTCGCTCCAGCCAGAAGTCTGAGTCAGGTTGTTGAGACGAGGCTCTCGCGGATTTCGGCCGGGGCAATGTCCATACTTATCAAGGCGGGGGTGTTGAACGAGTGTTTTTCGCCTTCGCTAATGGCCAATCTAGGCGGGACGAGCACCTCCTCAGCCCAGGAGGGTCTGGAGGAGCTCATCAGGCAAGGGCTCCTTGTGGAGATGCAGACGGACGAGAAGAGCGTGTCCTATTGCCTCGCAAATCCCGTCTTGGGTCAGCTCGTCTCCTCGCGGGTCTTGCAGGAGGAAAGGCAGGCCATACATAGGCTGATCGCTCAGAGGTGCGATGCGTTGGCGACCTCGCTTGAGAGTGAGCCATCTAAGGAAGAGCATGGCCTTGAAGCGTTTCCGCCCGCCGAGCCCGCTCAACTTCGGGCCACCTCCGCGATTCATGCCGTCCAGGCCGGCCTGCCCGGCTTGCTCAACCGTAATTACGAGGTTGGATGCCGTTTTCTTATGGGCCGGTTTAGGCTTGAGGATGCGAGGCTTGTGTCAGCCCAGGTGGTGGATGTGGCCAGGAAGGAGGGCGAGAATCTGTTTTTAGGTCGAGCTCTTTTTAGGCTAGGGGACCTTGATTTCGTTCTTGGCGACCATGATGAGGCTGTCGAGGCTCTCAAGGAGGGGATAGCGCTTGCGCAGAATCTACAAGATTCGCTTCGGGATGAGGTGATGGCCACGTGTAGGCTGGGCGTGATCTACTGCGGCCGTGGCAATTTCGAGCTGGCCCGAGACCTCTATCAATCGCTCATTGATAGGCTCAAGGCTGAACGGCGCAAGGCTCGTGGTAGGCGGCTTTCGCAGGTCAGGGCACATCTTGCGCGTCTTTACACTTTTCTGGGGCAGACATATTTTGGGCAATGCCATTACGAAAAGGCCAAGGAGGAGTTCGTGCATGCGCTTGAGCTCGTGCCCAAGAGGGCGCTCAGGGCGCTTGCCTCAGAGAGCGCCGAGGATGCAGTTGGGCCGGTTATGGCGGACTCTCACTACTTACCGAGGTTGTTCCGGAACCTCTCGATAATCGATGACAGCGCAGGTCGTTACAAGGAGGCCCTGAAGCATATCGAGAAGGCTATTGGCGCCAGCAGACTCCTTCAGGATGCGTCCGAGCACGCCCGGAATCTCGTAACGCACGGAACGATTAGCCAACATCTGGGCGAGTATGCGGACGCGGAGAAGTCCTACAAGGAGGCGTTGGACCACTTCGCAAAGGAGGGCTTCAAGGAGGGCCTGTTGGTGGCTCACAACAACCTGTCCTCGATTCTTGCGCTGCGTGGTCGTCCCAAAGAGGCGGCGCAGCACTGTAGTAAAGCACTCTTGATAGCAAGAAGGCTTGGGAACAAGTACTCGGTCGCGCGGCAGCTTCAGCATCTCGGGATTGCGCTGTTCGAGCAGGGCTGGACTGGGCAGGCCTTGGAGAAGATCGACGAGAGCCTTGAGATGAGCGAGCAAAACGGCTTCACAGAGGTTGAGTCGCTCGGCCTGGTTTTCAAGATGGAGGTTCTTCTGGCCGAGCGCAGGACCAAAGATGCGCGCGCAGCGGTAAAGAAACTGGATGTTGTGCTCAAGTCGCTCGACAGCGCGGGTGTTCGGCTTAGGGCTCAGCTGGCCGAGGCAAGTGTCTGCAATGCGGAGGAGGATTATGGAAGGGCGAGCCAGACTGCGTCGGCGGTGCTTGCCCGGGGCGAACATCTCGACAACCGGGACGCTTCGATTGCGCACCGCATCCGGGCTGAGGCGGCGCTCGGGCTAGGGGAGCGTGATTCGGCTGGGCGGGACGGTTCCAAAGCTCTGTCGCTCGCGCGGGATGCGTCCGCGGTCCGGGAGGAGGCTTTATGCCTCGGAGTTCTCTCGCGCGTCAAAGCGGCCGAAGGTGATTATCCTAAGGCGATCGAGCTCGCGAGTGAGGCGGTAGCCATGTTCAAGCAGATGGAGGCTTTTCTCAAGATAGGGGAGATGGCGGAGTATCTATCGAAGCTTCAGCTTGAGGCGGGTCTGCGGTCGGACGCGCTTCTAAGCCTTGAGCTTTCCCGCGAGCAGTTCTTAGGGCTGGAGATGAAGGAGAAGGCTGCCCAGCTCGATGACAGAATCGAATCGCTCAGATGGGGAGACACTGGCGAGGTCAAGCGGGGCTCGCCGGCGCTTAAAGCGCTTTACAGAGTAACCCGTCTGTTCGAGTCGCTGCTCGATCTTGACGAGCTTTTGAATCGGGTCATGGACGCGGTGATAGGCATTCTCGGTGCGGAGCGTGGGCTGATCATGCTGAAGGACGCCAAGACCGGTGTTTTGGAGACGCGGGTCGCGCGCAAGGTTGACGAGCAGACTATCGAGGACGTTACTCGTATAAGCAAGAGCGTCATCCAGCGGGTCGTTGATCTCGGGCAGCCACTGGTGACCACCGATGCACAGAGCGACCCCAGATTCCACGAGAGCAAGAGCGTGTCGCTCTATGACATCAGGTCGATAGTCTGTGTGCCGATCGTCATAAATGGGGAGGTGGCCGGGACGGTTTATGTTGACAGTAGCCTCTCTGCGACCGTCTTCACCGAGCAGGACTTATATCTACTTTCGGCCTTCGCTACGCAGGCTTCGATGGCCATTGAGAAAGCGATGTTGCTCGAGAAGTTGCAGCGCAAGAAGGAGTCGCTACAGGCGGAGAACATTGACCTGAGGGAGGCCATCGCGCCTCAGTTGACGTTCGAGAACATCGTCGGCGAGAGCGGCGTGATGCAGGATGTATTCAGGAAGATAAGGCAGGTCGCTGACACGCAGGTCGCGGTTCTGATCGAGGGTGAGAGCGGGACGGGCAAAGAGCTCGTCGCCCGCGCCATCCACTACAACGGGGTTCGGAAGGACGGCCCATTCGTCAAGATCAACTGCGCCGCGATTCCGGAGAGCTTGATGGAGAATGAGCTGTTTGGACACGAGAAGGGGGCGTTCACGGGCGCAGGTGCGCGTAAGATCGGCAAGTTCGAGGTCGCGGACAAGGGATCGCTCTTTCTCGACGAGATCGGGGACTTGCCCTCAGAGCTTCAGGGGAAGCTGCTCACGGCGATCGAGAACAAGGAGTTTCAGCGAGTTGGTGGGACACAGACTATCCACGTGAACGTCAGGATACTCACCGCGACGAACCGAGACCTCTTGAAGCTCGTTAGGCGCCAGATGTTCCGCAAGGACCTCTACTACAGGATCAACGATGTTCCGATCAAACTTCCGCCTCTGCGGGAGCGTAAGGGAGACATCCCTCATCTGGCCCATCATTTCATCAAGAAGTATAGCCAGGAGCTCTCGTCGAAGGTCACCAGCATTGAGAAGGACGCGATTGCGCTCCTGATGGAGTATGATTGGCCGGGAAACGTGAGGGAGCTGGAAAGCGCGATCAAGCGGGCCTTGACGGAGAGCTCGGGCAAGATCATCAGGAGCTCCAATTTTGACTTTCTGCCGGCGGAGCCGGGCCTGTCCGTGCCCCGGAGCGAGAGGATAGCGGACTTGATTGCCGCGCTTTCTCAGGATGGAGTAACGCTGAAGGAGATGTTGGCCATCGTTGAGGAGGAGGTGCTGAGGCGAGCGCTTGGCACAGAGGGTTGGAGCATTCGGAAAGCGGCC
This sequence comes from bacterium, assembly GCA_035527515.1. Taxonomy (NCBI): domain Bacteria; species bacterium. The sequence continues at coordinate 12,322 of DATLAJ010000058.1, read as the reverse complement.
AAGGAGCTATGTATGTCGAGGAATACTTTGAGAAATAAACTTAAAGCTTTTAATATAGAAGTGCCAGGGAGTTAAGCTATGAGTCCTTCAGCGCTTGATATCGTATTCAGCAAGAAGTTCCCGAGGCTGCCCAGTGAGATGAGCCCCTTTGTTGATGGCTCCTGTGTGGCGGTGGTCTTTGCAAACGGGGTTGTGATGCTTCTTGATGCTGGCGGCGAGGTGCTCTGGGAGCACACTTTGGAGGGGAGGGCGACCTCAGTCGGGGTGTCGCCCGAGGGGCAGCACGTTTACGCCTCGACGGACCATGGACTTGTCATCTTTGACAGGTCAGGGAATCAGCTGAGGCGCGTCAAGGAGCGCGTCGATAACGCCGTTCTGTCGCCTGACGGGCGGTTTGCTTTCTTGGGCGTTTCGGACGCCACGAAGCACACCTCGTCGGTCTCATTCTACGATGCGACCAAAAAATCGTTACTCAAAAGGCAGCCGGGCGCGGTCCTATGGAAGGAGAAGTTCGAGGATGCGTATCAGTTCTTCGTTGGGGCCCGCGACGGCTCAAAGGTAGTTCTTGGCTTTGCGAGGCGCATCGTTTGCCTCGACTCGGAGCAGACGTTGGTGTTTGACCACAGGACAGCATCCAGCGTCAAGGGGCTTGCGGTGCTGCCGGACCTGTCGCGCGTGTTCTTTGCGACGTTCGATGGGCATGTTGTGGGGCTGGGTATGGACGGAAGCCGCGTCTATTCTGCCGATGCGGGCGACGAGATCGGCAAGATCGGCTGCGACGGGGCAGGCGACTGGGTCATCGCAGCGTCGAGATTAAAGCCGATGCTCTTTATGTTTGACAAAGATGGGAAGCTCGTCTGGCATTTCACGGTGCCCAGGCGGCCAATCCACATCTGGCTCTCTGACGATGCGGCCTCGATCGCTGTCTGTTGTGGGAATGATGAGCTGCTTATGTGCCGCAACTACTTCATGAACCCCGAGCAACTTGTCCAGCGGGCTTTGCGCCTCATCAACGAGCGAGACTACACATCGCTCTCTCTGCAAGTTCTTGCGCGCTCCTCAGCCGAGAGCCTGACAGCCCTGGTCGGTGCGATCAAGGATGGGGCTGTGCAAGAGAGCAGCTACAAGCTGATCGGCAAGCTGCCCGAGGAAACGCTGGCACGCGTTATTGGGGCGATGGTTTTGGACGAGACGCCCGAGCGGCTGTTCCGGTGTTTGGCCGCATTCTACATGCGAGCGTTGCCGCTGCTTCTGCAGCATGTTGGCAACCTTGATGAGGGGGCAAGGCAGGGGTTCTACGGGAGGATGGCGGTCGCTGCCGTTCGTAGCAGCGACGCGAGGCTATTCGATCTGCTGGGTCTTATTCACCTGCATCGCGGCGAGCTCGTTCCCGCGGTTAAGCGCTTTTTTGAGGCGGTTAGCATGGACGATTGCCCTGAGGCGGCGATGGGGCACTTGAAGGAATCGCGCGAGGCGCTGGAGCAGGCCAAGTCAACCGGCGGCGTGGACGAGCTCTTCACGACATTCTTGTGAGACATTTTTTAGCCTGCCGGACTGCTTATCTGTTGACAGGCGCTTCGCGAGATTGGACTGTGCCTCTGTGAAGCATTTTTAGCTTGCCGGACTGCTTATCCGTTGACAGGGCTAGCCGGATTGCATTCGTGATGGTTTTTTGTGCGGCGCCCCGACCATCAAGGTCATGAGGGTTCATTTCAACATGGAGAGCGAGTAGCTATGACAGAGAAACTCACGGGACGAGATTATGTCCGTGCGGCCTTCAAGCGGGAGCGACTGGACAGATTCTGCGCATATCCGGTCCTTGGGACGGTTAATGCGAAGTTCTACGGGATAACTATCAAGGAGTTCTTGACGGACGCGGCGAAGTTCGCCGGGGCACAGCTGGCTGCCATCGAGCGGTTCGAGCCTGACATAGCCGTTATGATGGCGGACCTGGTGATGGAGCCTGAGGCCATGGGGCAGAGGGTGGATTTCTTCGACGATCGGATGTGTCAGCAGCGTGGCTACCTTGTTGATGAGAAGGCCAAGTTGGCTCATTTGGACGTGCCCAACCCGCTGGCCGATGGGCGCATGCCTTACTATCTGGAGGCGTGCACGCTTGCGTCGGAGGCCGGAACCAGCGCGGTCGTTGGGGGCGTCATCAACGGCCCCTGGTCGCTTGCGTGCGAGCTTCGCGGGGCGGAGAAGCTGCTCCTGGACACGTTCGACGACCCGGATTTCGTCAAGGCCCTCATGGAGTTTACGACCGAGGTCTGCAAGGTCTTCGGGCATGAGGTTGCCAAGACCGGCGTGGGAATAAGCCTGTCCGAGGCGCCCGCATCGTGCAGCCTCATCTCGCCCAGCATTTACAGGGATTTTGTGGCCCCGAGCCACACCGAGGTAGTGAGCTATTTCAAGAGCCAACGGAAGGTCCTTACGATTCATGTATGTGGGTTCATTGACCCCATCATGGAGATGCTGGTTGATACGGGCGCGGCCGCCATCAGCTTCGACGCACCCTCATCACTCGAGAAGATGTTATCGATTGCAGACGGACGAGCGGTTGTGATCGGCAATGTGCGGACAACCACCTTTCTGAACGAGGACAGGGAGGCGATGCGGCGCGAGGTCAAAAGGTGCAAGGATGTAGCCGGAGATGCGAATGGCTTCATTCTGGCGTCGGGCTGCGAGGTGCCTATCCCCAGTTCGGTCAGAAGCATCAACAACTTCATGGAGGCCGCTAAAGAGCCGAGGTAGCCGAGTGTAACCTATCAAACCTTGAAGCAGGCGACGCTGTGCATCGGCCGCACAGCGTGCATCTCGGGCGAAGCCAGCCCGCAATCAGGTGATGCTTGGGGGCACCGTGGTTGGAACTGACAGCCGGCGAGCGTCTTCGCGGCGTCGGGAAGCTCGCCCGGAATCTCGTGGAACACGGCTGGTGCATCTCGACTGGGCAGTCCTTTCGGAAGCGGGGGGATGCAGTCAAGCAGGGCCTTCGTGTAGGGGTGAAGGGGGGCTCCGACGACCTCCTGGGTCGGGCCGACCTCGACGACCCGCCCAAGATACATAACTGCAATCCTATCGCATAACTGCGACAGAAGTGCAAGGTCGTGGGACACGAAGACCAGGCTCAGGGAGAACTCGTTCTTAAGCTCAGCCAGCAATGTAATGACCCGCGCCTGGATAGTAACATCGAGGGACGAGGTTGGCTCATCAGCGAGGACTAGGGCCGGCCTCGCCGCGAGCGCGATAGCCAGCACCACGCGCTGCCGCATGCCGCCTGAGAGCTCGTGTGGGTATTGACCGAGCCTCCGTGTGGGGTCAGGAATCCTCACATCTTGCAGAAGCTGGACGGCACGTTCTCTCGCGTCTTTGCGGCCGATGCGCCCGTTGATCCTGATACTCTCGATGAGCTGCGAACCGACTGTGAAGACAGGATTCAGGGCAGTCATCGGCTCCTGAAATACCATCGCAATGCGGCGCCCCCGGATGGTCCGCATTCTGGCCTCGGGGAGTTTGACGAGGTCTTGCCCCTCGAACATGATGGAGCCGGCAGTTATCTTTGCCCCGGGCGGAAGCAGCCTCATTATCGCAAGCAAAAGCATCGTCTTGCCGCAGCCGGACTCCCCGGCGATACCCAGGGACCCCCTAGGAGGCAGGACAAGATCAAGACCCCGTGCGGGTCGCACCACACGACCGCGTGTGGGTATCTCGGTCTGAAGCCCCGTAATCTCAAGAATTGCCTGCATCTCAGCTCTGTTGATGTCTTTCTGTGTGTTCTGCAAGGTCACCCAATATGTTCTTCATGATAGAGCGGAGCGTGGCGAATACAAGTTGAAGCCTCTACTTAAGCAGATGATATGTTGCAGTTTCTGTTCCTAAAGATATGATAGATTCAGATGTGGTTTGAGATTTGACAAGTTGGAATGTGCGATTAGAAGGAGTGCACAGGTGGATAGGCTTGTAATCCTTCTAGGGCTAAACGGTCCGCGAAGTTCACGAAGACACACGAAGAAAGCTATAACTTCGTGGATGCCACCGGGGTCCCTGAGCTGAGGCAGACGATGAGGCTGGGGCAGGTTACTATGGAGATAAATGATGGCTGAAGAGACGCTTCCGAGGTTAGACAGGTCCGCGTTTTCTGTAGTCCCTTTGTCTGAAGCGGATGATGATTTGGAGTATTGGCTGAGCAGGACTCCGGAGGAGCGCCTCTCTGCTGTTGAGGTGAATAGGTGGTTGGTGTATGGCTATGATACAGCTACATCCCGACTTCAAAGAGTTCTTGAGGTTGCTGAACTCAAACGAAGTTAGATATCTCTTAATCGGCGGACACGCGGTTGGATTCCATGGCCATCCCCGCGCCACAGGGGATATGGACATCTGGATCCCCGTTGACAGAGAGAATGCCTCGCGGATTTCCCGCGCAGTCAGGCAATTCGGGATATCCGCCCGCGAAGCAACTGAGTCCCTATTCCTGGAGCGGGATAAGGTAATAAGGATGGGGGTCCCGCCAATCAGGGTAGAATTGCAGACCGGGATTTCCGGTGTTGATTTTGAGGAATGCTACGCGCAGCGCGTCATCGCTGAAGTCGATGGTATTCCCGTCAATATCATCTCTCTCCCGATGCTAAAGAAGAACAAGCAGGCAAGTGGGAGGTTGAAGGACCTAGATGATTTGAGACAATTGCCATGACCAACGAACCCAGATGACACTGACTCTGTCCATGCATTTGAAAGCACCTTCTTGCGACGTTGTTATGCAGATTCAAGCGTAATGTGTATTGAGGATTCTGATCAAATGGCCAGTCGTCCATTTGGTTGATAACGCCGCTGTCATTGTCGGGAGAACCACCGGCTCGTGCGAGCAGGTGTCGAGAGGAGATGAAATCCGCCAAAGACGGCTTTATGTCGCGAAGATTGTGGACGGACTCGTCTCCGAGTTTCGGCATATAGCAGAGGACACAGAAGCGGCCAGAAAAGAGCTCGGCGTAACTTCGCACACGAGAATCACCCAATAGAAGACCGCAAGGCCCGCAGTTCTTCAGAAGGACATCGACGTCGTGTAGGGGCGGTTCACGAACCGCCCATAAGGTGCCCGATCGGATTAGACGAGGGCGATTCGTGAATCGCCCCTACACAGGCAAAACGGACTTATGACCCAGCCTCAGAAAGCCCGCGTCCTACACGGCCAACCGCCAACGGACAGGCTAGAAAGGCCGCCCTACACGGTGAACCGCCAACCGCCTACTTAGCTGGCTAGCTCGTAGCCCTTCTTCACTGCGCTGATATTCAGGTCGAGGAACTCTTTTTTCTTGGCGAAGCTCTCCTCGACAACGCTCAGGACGGTGTCGAGCTTGACGACCTTCGTGAGTGCAACGTAGGCGCCAAGCGCGACCATATTGGCGGCCTTACCGTTGCCCAGCTCGAGCGCGATGTCGTTGGCCGGGACGGTCTCTATGCGTATATCAGTTCTGTCCGACGTCGTATCGATCAGCGATCTGTTGATCAATAGAAGCCCATTAGGGCTGACCCTTGGTCCGAACTTAGCCAACGAGGGCTTGTTCATCACAACGACCGTATTCGGTGAATCGATGATCGGAGAGCCGATCGGATCGTCTGAGACCACTACCGTGCAGTTGCACGTCCCGCCGCGCATTTCGGGGCCATAAGACGGTATCCAAACGACCTCCTTGCCCTCCTTCAAGCCAGAGAGAGCCAGAAACTTACCGAACAGGAGAACCCCCTGTCCACCAAAACCTGCCACTATTAACTCTGTAGTCAATTGACTCCCACCTGACTTTTTTCTGCGTTATGACCTTTCATACAGGAGAGTATGGGGCAGCGCCCTGGCACGTACCTCTGCTGTAATCAACTCTTGACTCAAAACCAAGTGAATGAAAACACCAAGATGTAACAATACCAGGATTAGATGCTTCCAGTTGAGAATCAACTGGGGAGCGCCCGTATTGTTTGATACCTTCATAGGCAAATCTCCTTTCTCAGTCGAAGTGACTGGACACTGAAATGAATCAGCAGAAGCTGCCCAAGATGGACGCTGCTCCGGAGCATTCGCTCCCCCATACCCTCCTGTTTCTTGTAACAATATGTATCCACTTCGTACTCCCCTGAAAGGGAAGAATGATCTATCTTCACAGATTAAGAGCCGTATATCAGCTCTTGGCCTCATCACCATTCGGGCTCTTGAAAACGCCAAGCGGATAATAGGGCACCATCACTTTTTCCACCCATTTCTGTGCCTGTATGGGCGTCATGCCCCAATTGGTTGGGCAGGTGGAGAGAACCTCCACAAACGCGAAGCACCTATTGGCCACCTGAAGCTCGAAGGCCTTCTTAATCACCTTCTCCGCCTTGAGAATCTCCCTCGCGGAGTGCGTTGAGACCCTTGCGATGTACCCCTCGGTCCTGAGGCTTGCGAGAAGCTCACACACACGAATCGGCCACCCAATAAGGTTCACGTCTCGGCCGTAGGGGCTGGTTGTAGTTACCTGACCTGGCATCGTCGTCGGAGCCATCTGGCCGCCTGTCATCCCATATACCGTGTTGTTGATGAAGATCACAGTGATCTTCTCGCCTCGATTGCAGGCGTGAACTATCTCTGCCATCCCGATTGAGGCAAGGTCCCCGTCGCCCTGATAGGCGAAGACGATCAGGTCCGGACGGGCACGCTTGGCGCCAGTTGCGACCGCCGGGGCGCGTCCGTGCGACGCCTCAAAGAAGTCAACGTTGAAGTAGTTGTAAGCCAAAACCGAGCAGCCGACCGGCGCGATGCCGACGGTGCGCTCCTGAATTCCGAGCTCGTCGATGCACTGCGCAACGATCCTGTGAACTATCCCATGAGAGCAGCCCGGACAGTAGTGAGTCGTAACAGGCAGCAGCGATTCAGGCCTCTTGAAAACTATTTCTCCCATATCTTGTCCACCTCCTCACCGTTCATGATCTTTTCAACCTGGCGCAGGACCTCTTCTGGCGAAGGAACTATCCCGCCAGTCCGGCCGTAGAAATGGACTGGCCTCGACCCCTCAAGGGCGATCTTGACGTCATCGAGCATCTGGCCCGTGGACATCTCCACGCAAAATACCGCTTTTGCCTTCTGCGCTGCGTCAAACAGCTGCTTGTAGGGATAGGGGAAGAGCGTTATCGGTCTGAAAAGCCCTACCGAAACACCTCGTCTCTTGAGCAGCTCTATCGTCGTCTTGCATATTCTAGCCGTGGAGCCATAAGCCACGATGAGAACGTCGTAGTCGCTCTCGCAGTTGAACAGCTCCCAGCGAAGCTCGTCCCTGGCCATGGCGTCATACTTGGCCTTGAGCTCCCAACTGTTCGCCTCGAGCTCCAATGGGTCGAGGTACAGCGAGTTGATGACGCTTTTTTTCTTGCCTGGCACAAGCCCCGTCGCAGCCCAGGTCTTCGGCGGCAGGTCCTTCGACTTCGGCCTATCCTTAAACTCAACCGGCTCCATCATCTGACCTATCAATCCGTCGCCCAGAACCATGACTGGGTTCCGATACTTGTCGGCCAAATCGAAGGCTTCCATGATTAGGTCTGCCCCCTCCTGAACTGTTGAGGGCGCCAAGACCAGTATCCTAAAATCGCCGTGGCCTAATCCTCTCGTCGCCTGAAAATAGTCCGACTGTGCTGGTAGTATGCCGCCGAGTCCAGGCCCGCCCCGCACCATGTTCACTACCACAACAGGAAGCTGCGCCCCGGCTATGTAGGACAAGCCCTCGGACATCAAACTGATGCCGGGACTGGACGATGATGTGAAAACCCGCTCACCAACACCAGCTGCACCATATAGCATGTTGCTCGCCGCAACCTCGCTCTCCGCCTGGAGGTAACAGCCTCCAACCTCCGGAAGCCGCCGCGAAAGGTATTCAGGTATCTCGTTCTGCGGCGTAATCGGATACCCAAAGAAGAGCTTGCAGCCGGCTATTATCGCCGCCTCTGCAAGCGCCTCATTGCCCTTCATCAGAACTTTAGCCATATAGCTAACCCTTTCTATCCTTAGGGGTTTATTGTGAAACCAGGAACAACTAATCGAGCCTAACTATATACCTCTATGGCCACGTCAGGGCAGGAAGTCGCGCACAGAGCGCACCCGATGCAGTTCTCCGGATGAACCGCTTCAGCGTAGAAGTAGCCCTTTGAGTTTATCTCTGTGGACATGGCCAGGACCCCCTTCGGGCACGCCCCGATACATAATTCACAGCCTTTGCAGCAATCCTTGTCAATCTGCACCCTTGGTCTTGCCTTTACCTCTGTCATCGCTCCCTCTTCTTGTATCGTTATCCTGCTGTCGCGGCCGCGGTGAGTTCCCAGGGCAGCAAGACATATCTTGTTATCACGAAAATCGGTGCCGAGAAAGAGGCCCTGTGAAGCTCCTTGGCAACCGACTTCTCGACAGAAACGAACCTTACATCAACATCCAGCCTCTTGGCAAGAGACTCTGCAACTTCGTAGCCTGTCAGCACCATCTCCGGCGTCGTCCCACCCAACAGATGAGTGTTCGACACAAGCCCCGTGACCCGAAGTCCGGACGCATCCTCTATCTTCCGCAGGACACTCTCAGCGCTGTCCACGTCGGCCGTGAAGGGCCGATTGACGTTGAGCACGGCCAGTAGATCGTAATCAATCTCATCCTTACTGTCGAACAGCGAGCCGAGCACCCGGCTGCCGGCCGCCTCGCCACCCACATCGAGCACGACGGAGGCGCTGGCATCGTGTACCGCGCCCGCGACGCTGGGCAGGACGATCGGCAGGTCGGCCCAGGTCTGCTCGCCGGTCGGAGCTATGAGCTCGATGCCGGCCGCCAGAAGAACGCCGGCCGCCTCACGGGTCCTGAAATATGGATTGACGATATCGAGGTCAACGATCTTGACCCGCTCCTCATGCCGCTTTAACACGAGAGCGAAGTTGAGTGCCACCTCCGTCTTGCCGCTCCCGTAATCGCCCACGAAAACGGTCAACCTTTTCCTGTCCCGGAGCACAGTCTCATCCATGATTCCCGACCTTACATAATTCAGCAAGAAAGGCAAATGCTTTTAGATGAGATAGCATATTCGCCATAATCTCCGAACGATTCCTTAGAGAAGGCCGAAGTTGCCTATGAATGTTCAGCCGGAAGTCGCTTCACCCAGACCCCCTCGACCGACGGCACCGGCGCCGATCCCTCAACAGCATGAACCCTACGATGAGGTCTGCTGCCTTCCGTATCAGGATAGCGAGCAGCTTGTCGAGTAAGACCCCAGGACCTCGAAGAAGATAGGACGGTCCCAATGACACAGCAACGGCCCTCGAGAATGGAACAAGCCCCACGCCCGAAATGTGGGCCAGGCGCCTCGAGGAGCACGCGATGTATGCCAGCGCAATGGCCCTGATGCCGACGCGGGTGGTCTTCTGTTTCTGGAGCAGCACACAGACGTCATAGCGTCGTGAACGCAGCTCCTTGAGAAACGGAAGGCTGAGGCCGAAGCTCAGTGAGCCTGCTCGAGGCGCTGTGATCATTTTATCTACGCTGTCGAAGCCCTGAAGCCCCGTTGCGATGTCCTCCTGCGCAACTAGCGTGATGGACGCATCGGGGATTAGACGAACTGTCCCCTCGATGGCCTCCTGCAAGTGGCCAACGTCCGAGGTCAATAGTATTAGCGCCTCAGGCAATTGCCTCGTTTCCATAATCTGAGGAGTTTCTAACCTGCCGCACAAGCCCAATCAGTCCCGTGCAATTACATCAAATCCTCCATAATACTACGGCGTGTGGCACGACTTGTGTAGTGCGATAGTCTCACCCGGAGATCATGGTGGGAAACCAGGAGTTTTCCTATTCTTTGATCAAGGAGTGTTGGGTTGTTGGCTCCGGGTCTTGGTTTTGCTCAAGAAGAAACTCGTGCTTTTGCAGGGACGATCAATCAGATAGAACGCTGCTATCGAACGTGCCTTTCAGTCGAGCGTCTCGCCCATGAAATCAGCCGAGCGGCGAAGCAATCCAAATCAGCCGAGCTTGTCGATGCTGGCCAGCAGCGCATCCGCCTTCTTGACGTAGCCCTTCATCTCTTTGGAGGCGGCGAGCTCTTTGGCCTGGTTGGCGTAGTCGGTCGCCTTTGCGATTGCATCATCCCGCGAAAGAGGCGGCGGATCGCCCTGAGGCTCGTCGTGCCACTCTGCGACCTGAAGGTGCGCCCTGGCGAGGTTGAGTAGGCAGAGAAGGGTGAGTTCCGGATTCCCTATCTCCTCTGAAACAGACAAGGCCTCAGTCTCGTATGACGAGAAGGCTGTCCAGTCGCGCTCTGCCGCGGCTACACGACAGAGGATTGACAGCGTTTCGGGGGCATAGCCGCCTGATCCAGTCTCTCTCCAAAGGTTCTCTGCCTCAAGCGCGGCCTCTTTCGCCTCTGCCACGTCGCCTCGTTCGGCATGAACGCTCGCCATGTTATTGAGATTGATCCCTTGTTGTGCTTTGCCGCCCAAGTCCCGGTAGACTGAAAGCGCCTCCTCAAAATATCGTAGCGCTTCGTCGTAATCGCCGCGGTTCCAGTGGACGTTGCCGATGCTGCCAAGGTCCCTCCCGATGCCGCTCTTGTCGCCCAACTCCCGACGCATCGCAAGGGCTTCATCATAGCATCGCAACGCTTCGTCGTAGTCGCCGCGGCTGGTGTGGACGAGGCCGATGTTGTCCACGACGATCGCGATTCTGTGCTTGTCGCCTAACTCCCGAAAGATCGAAAGCGCTTCGTCATAATATCGCATCGCCTCGTCGTAATCGCCACGGCTGGTGTGGACGAGGCCGATGTTGCCCACGACGATCGCGATGCCGCTCTTGTCGCCCAACTCCCGATAGATCGTAAGCGCCTCGTCGTAGCAGCGCATCGCTTCGTCGGGATCGCCCTGGTTCAAGCGGACGTTACCGATGTACGTAATCGACCGGCACCGGTCTTTGCCACGTCTCGTTCTGCCGCCAATCTCGAGAGCCTGATTGGCGAGGGCGATGGATTCGTCGTAGTCCCCGGTCTCATATTTGATCAAGGCCTGCGAATTGAGCGCTTTGGCGCGCCATTTGCCGTTCTCTAGCATTGCTAGCTCGTCGCACAGAGACAGGGCATCGTCCCAGCGCCCGAATACCCAAACGACCTGGATGCGCGAATTGAGCAGCTCGGCCTGTTCATCTTCACTCAGAACCTCTCGTCCGAGTTCACCCGCCAGCCGGTCGAAACGCTCGAAAGCGCCAAGTGCCTCGAAGTTTCGCTGCTCTTTTTGCTCGTGGATGGCACAGAAAGCGGCGTGTCGGGCGGCGTTTCCCACGTCACCGGCTATCTCGTAGTGCTCCGACAGCGTCCCGTGGAACTCATTCAGCCGGTCCTTGAAGAGCTCCTTAATGCGCGTCGCGATAAGCCTAGATAGCTCGCGGCGCAGGCTCTCGACGAGGCGCGAGACGAGCATCTCCCGCGTCAAAGCGTGCTTGAAGATGTACTCCAGCTCAGGTTCGACGGCTCGTTCAAAGATAATCTCTCTGCTCACCAGCGTCCCTAGTGCGCCTCGAACTTCTGGCGAGCCGTGCAGCCTCGCGTGCAGGTCTGAAAGGAGACTATAAAGGAAGGAGCGGCCGATGACGGCGCCGTAGTAGGCCACACGTTTATCGCCGCGAGCCAGCCGGTCGAACCGCTCGGCCAAGACGCCCGAGAGGCCAGTCGGCACCGGCATCTTCTCTATCGGGCCGGTCAGGTGCATCTTGCCATCCTCAAGCCTCAGCCTGGCCTGCTCCAACAGGAGGTGAAGGAACTCCTCAGCGAAGAGCGGGTTGCCCTCGGAGTATCTCCGAATGCGCCGGAGAAGCGCCTGCTCCTTGTCGCCGGACGCCAGGTAGAAGCTCAGAAGGTCGCTCTCTGCATCGTCCGACAGTGGCCCAAGATCAAGCAACGTGAACGGGACGCTCTCTCTTTGGGCGAACTTCGGCTCGTAGCCCGGCCGATATAGAAGAAGAATAAGGACAGGGAAATCGCTGACGAAATCAGACAGATACTCGAGGTAATCTATCGTGCCGCCATCTGCCCAGTGCATGTCCTCGAAGGCCAAGACCAGCGGCTTCTCGACCGACCAGCGCTCGTAAAGCTTCCTGATCGCTATCCAGAGGTTATCCTTGATGGCCTTCGACTCTAAAGCGGCCAGCGGATCGCCGTGGAACTTCAGGCCAAAGAGGTGATAGATGTAGGGCACATGCTCGGCATCGAACGCCGCATCATTCTCGAGCCTTGACAGACCCTCCTCGATGACCTGCGTGCTGGCAGTTAGATCGAAGCCAAGTGCGGACGCG
>DATLAJ010000057.1 GCA_035527515.1 bacterium | reverse complement strand
GCTCTATCGGACAGTGAGCGGCATCCTGGGTTTTTTCAATTTCGAGGTGGGCAAGACAATGGGGCTTTCAGCCTACGGGGACTATGACCCGCGGTTTGAGGACATGCTCGAGATTCTGGACTGCGACTATCGTGTGCACCTTCTAGCGGTCAGGAAGCTCGCACGTTATGCTCGCCGGAAAGACGAGCCGATAGAGCAAGTTCACAGAGACATCGCGGCTACGCTTCAGAAACTCCTGGAGCGGGCGGGCTGTGAGCTGGCGAGAGCGGTTCACAACGAGACCGGGTGCAGGAATATCTGCCTTGCCGGTGGCGTGGCGCTAAACTGTCCAATGAACCGCGAGATACTCGAGCTGCCGTTTGTGGACGACATCTTCATCCAGCCGGGCGCGATGGACATGGGCTCCTCGCTTGGGGCGGCTGTGCTTGCGCTGGAGAAGCTGGGTCTTGATTTTGAGCAGGAGATGCGCCACTGCTCTTACGGGAACGAATTCGACAACCAGTCCATCGAGCCGGCTCTTCATGGACTCGCATACCGGAAGCTCGACGACGTGGTCTCGGTCGCGGCGAGGGCTTTGGCCCAAAACAGCATTGTGGGTTGGTTTCAGGGGAGGATGGAGTTTGGGCCCAGGGCGCTTGGTAGCAGGAGCATCCTTGCCAATCCAGCGGACCCGGGGATGAAGGACCGAGTTAATGTAGTCAAGACGAGGGCCCTTTGGCGGCCGCTTGCGCCGTCTGCGCTCGAGGAGGACATGCCTGATTGGTTTGAGGACCCCTCTGCGAGTCCCTTTATGACGCTGAACTTCACCTTCAAGGATGGGATGGGTGAGAGGGTGCCCTCCGTCAAGCACATCGATGGGAGCGCCAGGGTGCAGACCGTGGCCACGGACGCTCCTGGCCGTTTTCGCGAGCTGATACTGAAGTTCAAGCAGCTGACCGGCATCCCTATGCTCCTGAATACTTCTTTCAATGAAAAGGGTGATCCGATAGTATGCTATCCCAAGGACGCCGTTAAGATGTTCTTGAACGCGGACATGGACTTTTTATGCATTGGGGATTTCATTGCCGCAAAGGATCGAGACTCGCTCGAGAGGCTTTTATCCTGAGAAAGGCCTAAATATCGTTCGCACCAGAGACGATAAGGCCATCAGGGATTTGGCATGCGCTCGGGAATTAGCCTTTGTGGAGAGAAAATGAAAACCAATACTGTAATTGGAACTGAGGCCGACCGTAAGACAACGATCATGGTTGAACAGAAGGACGTCATCCGATTCGAGGAAGGGATACTTGGTTTCCCACAATCCCACGGGTATATCCTTGTCCCACACGAGCCGGACAGCCCTTTCGCATGGCTCCAATCGGTTGACGAGGAGAACCTTGCTTTTCTCCTGATCAATCCAGCCAGTGTGAAGCCTGACTACGTCGTTCGACTGCCTCAAGAGGTTGCCAATGACCTGAAGCTGGCCGATGTATCTGACGGCATTGTTCTCGCCATCGTGGTCGTCCCCGAAGACCCTCGCGAGATGAGGATGAACCTCAGGGCACCGGTCGTCATCAACGCTCGTGAGGGGCTTGGCCGACAGGTCGTGCTTGAGAACGCTTCTTTGGAAATTCGTTACCCGATCCTGTCCGAAGAAGAACAGGCCAAGCAATACTGATGCTCGTTCTCACCAGAAAACGCGATGAGAGTATAATCATCGGGGACACGATCGAGATAATGGTCGTGGACATCGGCCAAAAAGAGGTCAGAATCGGCATCAGAGCGCCTCGTGAGCTGAGCGTGCATAGGAAAGAGGTTTACGACGCCATATTGCGGGAGAACATCGCCGCCAAGCTCTCATCCAGGAGACCACTGAAGCTCCCGAAACTCAGGGAACCAGCCGCAGATTAGCGCTCGACGTTCTGCGACACGCGATGAATTTCAGACAAGCCTGGCGTCCCAAATGTGGCTATAAAAGGACATCGACGTCGTGTAAGGGCGGTTCGTGAACCGCCCTTAAGGTGCCCGATCGGATTGGACCAGGGCGATTCGTGAATCGCCCCTACTTCTGGCCGGGGTAAAACATCGACGAGGCGGCGACCACACGGGCCGCCGCCTCGCTATGCAAGGTTAGAAACTGTCTTACTCGGTTGAGACTATTTGATGGCAGCTACTTCTTGACTGACAACCATAGGTTCGAGCAGCCCTCGCAAGGTCACCTTTGCGCACGCTGGCCCGTGGGGTGTCCACTTTCCGCTCGTATCTACGTCAAGTAGGTAGTAACAGTAGTTGACGCCTCGCGAGACGTCGCCATCGACAAAGCTGTAGGACGCTCCGGCCGAGGCGCTGCCCTGGGCTGTGATGAACCCACTCACAAGCCGGAAGTTGCCGTCGCCGACCGTCCGGTAGAGCAGGAACCCGGCGTTTTCTATCTCCGTGCCGGTCTGCCACGTCAGGGTGATCTTGTCTCGGCGAGCCTTCGCCTCGAAGCTGTCGAGCTTGATGTAGTTGTTGCCATCGCCGTATATCTGAGTGTGCGGACAACCGTAGAGGTTATAGACGAAGTAGTTGTGCCAGGCATACTCATCGCTGTCGTAGCCGCTCAAGTAGGCGTTTGCCTCATAATACGCTTTCGCGCATGGCCCGTTGGCGCCGGAGTAGTCTGTCAGCCCCTCGGCGTAGTAGTAGCCGATGTCCTGTGAGCTTCCATAACGGCGGGTATAGTAGAAGTTGCCGCTGTAACCATAAGACGAATTCGAGGCTGACGCTGTGTTGATAGCGCCGTTCTTCAGGAGCGAGTAACCGAGATTGCCGGACGCGGAGGGCTGGCCATTTGAGCAGCTAATCTGGAAGGTGAACGCGGGGTGCGTGTCGTCAACGTCAAGGCTTGGGCACCACGTGTAGTAGAACATCGTACCCCGGTAGCAGTCGCTGGACGAATCGCTGTTGCCCACGACCGTCTCTGACCAGTTGCCGTGTCCAAACCACCAGACCATGCCGTAAGGATGTTGCGTCCACCGGTTGTATAAGGTTCCGGCGCCCGTGCCGCCGTCAAGGACCTCATCCGGGGTGTAGGCACTGGAGCAATAGGAATTGTAATCCTCATACATCCCATACGTTGAGAAGTGTCTGCTGGTCAGATACTGGGTCTCCATGTCGTGCGAGTAATAGGAGGGGTCGGTCCCGTCCCATGGGAACGAGAGCGGAAACAGAACGTCGAGCCGCCAATCAAGATCACCGCTGGCCGTATCGTAATCGATCTCCTTCTGGATGATCGCATCCAGGGTGGAGTAGGCGGCGTTATAGACAGGGATGCGAGCCACGTAAACCTCTGGCTCGAAGTCCACGTCGTCATCGCCATTCTCCCCGAACTTCTCGTCGCCGTCCGAATCCCAGTCCCCGGTCAGGTCTGCGAAGTAGTAGTCTGTGGGGACAGCGTAGCCCGTGCCCGGATAGCATGTTTTCATCGGGAGGTCGCCGTTCGCCGAGGGGCCCCCGATCAGCAGGACATAGACTATGCCATACCCGTTCGGAGGCGAGTAGTAGTTGTCCTCGAGCCACTTCCTGACCTTGTCGTCCGTCCCGTTCGGCGCCTGGCCAGTTTTGGCACCGTATCCGCCGGCCGCATCTGCGTCGCCGTAGCTATGGCTCTCGGTGACGATCAGAACCGTGTGTCCGAGATTCTCGAGGTGCGTCTTGAGGTCCCCAAGTTTGCTGCTGCCGGCGTAAATCGCCTCGGTAGTTATGATCACATAATCATAAGAGGCATCGCCCAGCGGAATCATGCCACCCTTGTTATACCAAGCTCTAGCCGCCTGATAATTCACGAACTTCGTGCCAGCCTTCCCATCCATCATCGAGTCGCCCAGCAGGCGCTCGTCAACTAGATTTGGGTCGCGTGTCATCTCTATTTTGACCGATGCACTTCTGCACAGAACGATCTGTTTCGTGACAGGGTTGTACTTGAATGGATAGAAAGCGATGTTTACGAACTTCCACTTGCGCATCTGAGCTTTGCCGTGAAGCTCGGCTGAGACCGCTGGCCAGAACGCATTCTGCCCATAGATGTCCATGTCTTTCCCGTTGACGACGTTCGTAGCATCGCCCCACTCCCAATCGCCTTCACCATCTAGAACCCTACGAGGCGGAGCCGGCGCGATGTTGTAGTCCCCCGGAACAGACTCATCAGTCTTCTGGACAACAGAAACCGAGAGCGAATCCCACACAACGTCAGGGGGCAACGCAACTTGATAGACCTTCAACGGAAGCGCAGGCGAGCCCGGACTGCCCACAGACCCGCAAGCATCCATGTGGATGATCTCCCCGGCATCGGTGTCCTCTATCGTGTATTGCCCGGCAGTGAGCTCGACGAGGATGTCGTCAGCAGTTGCCCAACCGCCGACGAGAGCGAGAGCAAATACCAAAACTATCAAACCAGTTTTCACTTTTCTCTCCCTTAATCAATTTCTAGCGACATAGCCGCATTGAAGTTACGCAGCACGATCGCCTCCAGCCTCAGCAATCCACAGCGCCGCCGAAGCCTGTGCATGACAGCGAGGGGCCAAGGGCCGACATGATCCTCTGAGAATCAAGCGTGATGACCTTGGGCGCCTCATACGTGCTGTTCGGTGCCATCTGTTCTCCTCTCGCTTCACAGTAGTTCTCGGGCAATGCCCGTTGACGCAGAAAACATCCGAGCAAGGGAGCAAGATTCTTTGGAAGGCTGTGATTGAAACCGACCCTCGCCGGCCCGTTTGCATTCACCGCTTTCTGAAGCTCACTCCACCCGCTTCGTTTCATTATTACCAATTGCTGCGCAGGTGTCAAGCTGCGCTTGTCGCCCCGATAATCTGATTGGAGCGGGAAACGTCGCGGCGGCCTCGCGGATGGAGGGCAGAAGCTCCTGCCCGAAGGGCAGACCATGGGTAGCCGCAGGCGTAGCCTGACGGTGCGAATAGCGCCACAATCCCCCTCCTTTCTAACCTCCCCGTTGCGTTGCACGCACGGCTACCCACGGTATCCCCTGCCGGGGATTACAGCCTGCACCCCTCGTTCGCACCCGTTAACTGAAAGAAGCAGCAACTCGGCTTTCAACATGAACTCCCGTGCCTATCTGCCAGCCAGCTTCAGAGCTCAACCTCAGAAACGATCGATCTGATTACTGGGGGTGTTGTGAGGCAGCGCTAACCGCTTGTTGCTCGGGCTCAGTGCGACTTTTTGGCGAGGGCAAATAGCGCGGATATTGCGGCCACAAAGATTGCTATGGAGACGTAGCTTGCGGCGTTGCATCTTATGAAGGATGGCACGAGCTCTAGGGGCGGCCTGGCCTTTGCCAGCAGCCTTGCTAACGCGAGGTTATGCGAGCCCGGGACCATATACCGATCGATGGGGAACAGAGCCATCGAGAAGGACATCAAAGCTGTGTATGTGCAGGATAGCGCGAGCAAAGAGCGAGCCAGAAGTCCTCGCGAGAACGTCAGGCCAAACGAAACATTAAGAAGGAGTATCGGCAACAGGCAGACGAGATACCTACCCGGAGGGCAGCCGCCGCCAAACCACCAGCCAAGAGTTGAGAGAGCGAGCAGGTACCCGGCGGTGCTGCACGCTGTGATCCCTACGAGACGCGGCCTGCGCCTGAAGCTTCCATTTTTTTCTCCCTGTCTCTGTGTCTCTGTGGTGCTGATTTCAGCGCAATAGCGCTTACGCCTAAGCATGACCAAGAAGCCCCACAGTGCGAACAGAAACACCGGCGAATAGACCAAGAGTCCGTATTGGAAGTCAAGAAACAGTGCAAAGAGGTTATACCAGCATCTCGACCACTGAAGATGCAAAACATCGTCGAGATTCATCGCTCCGAAGAGGCGAAACGCCACTGTCCTATGAAACAGTAGGGCCAAAACGAGCGAGCCGAGGGTCCCCAAGAGAACCGCCGCCGCGGTCCTGCGACGCCCGGACCCTGCGCGAGCTCCGGCCGGCTTCTCTCTTGTCCGCATAATACCCAGAAGCCAGAGAACAAGAAGTGGGAGCCCGACCAGAGCATATCTCGCCTTGAGCCAGGGCAAGATGACGGCTGCGGCCAGGCCGCCGACCGCAAGCCAGCCGGTTGGGCGGCGCAGGGCAGCCGTCAAGAGCAGCATGATCAGCAGGCAGGCGAGCGATTCGGGGTATATCTGCGTGGAGTAGGTAAGCCCTGGTGTTGCGACCAGGGCAATGGTCCACGTCCAAAATGCCGCCCTTCGGCTGCCGGTCTCGCGCTCGCAAACTGAGAACAGGAGCACGCTGAAGGCGGCGTAGGCGAGGCACGAGAGCGCCATCGCCCCCACGCGTCCGAACAAGGCGTAGAATGGGACTAGCAGCGCTGCGAACAGGACGCCGTGTCTGGAGATATACTCCCCCTTCTCGTTCACATCTCGCTGAGGCAGGAGCGTTCCCGGATAGTAAGGCGCATATTCCCGCGCCTCGAGGTTGTTGTTCAGGTCGAGGTCGCCATCGTGGATTATGCTCTGAGCGATCAGGAGATAGAAGGGCTCGTCCGGCTGCGTGCACATCTTGGCGGCAGCGTGCAATCCCATCAGAAGGCAGAACGACAACCCCGTCAGAAACATGCAAGTCAGGATGCGCCTCCTGAGTCGCGGGCCAGGGGACGCCGGCAGCGATCGGCTCGGCTCGATCGCCGTGGGGCCTCTGTGGAGCGCTCTGTAAATGGCTGCGAACAGGACCGCAGACTTGGCGACGACCACGCCGAGGAACAGGACGCTCAGCCCTACGGGAAGGCTCTGTGAGCCGCTGATCGAACGAATAGGACGAAGAACAGCAAGCAGAATGATGTAGCTGGCAGTGTCGAGCCAGACCGCTGGCCCTTTGCGCGCAATTAGCTCAAATCTCGCTGCTTGCGAATTGAGCGCCGTGATGAGCAGGAAGCCGAGTGGAAGCAGGGACCTTCTCAACATCAGGTCGCTGGGGCCAGGCAGCCAAACGAGGTGGATTGGCGCAAGCACCCAGACGAGCGAGATGGCCCCCATCAAGTAGGCAATCGTCTGGGGGCCAAACACCGCCAAAAGCTTTTCTACTCTCGTGTTTCGCATTGCAGAGAGAGCCTAACACAACAACGCGAGACGTAGGCCGGACAGAATCTGCCTCAGGATTGTTGGTCGAGTCCTATAGAGAGCCTTTTCAGGAGCGCATCCGCCTGCCCGAGGGTGATGCGGTGGGCGCGGAGTGCGAGCTTGACCGTCCTTCGGCCGAGCGTTGTGTAGAGATCGAGTAGCTCGGGCATGTTCTGCTTGAGCCAGCGGACATGGGATTCGACTGTTGCAGCATCGCCTCGTGCAAACGGACCTGTAAGCGCCGCCTCTGGGCCAAGTTTGGCCGTGTTTTGGACCGCTGCTTGAGCAAGCCGCCCGAGCATGGCCAGGCTCGCCTCGCTCGTCACGCCGGCCCTTCTATGCACGCTCCGGGCCTCGTCCATCAGCAGCACCGCGAAGTTGGAGGCAATGGAGCAGGCGATGTGATGCGCAACCTTTGCCTCACTTGAGAGCATGATGACCTCGCCGCCCAGCTGCTCGCACAGGTTCTCTGCCATTCTGGCTCCTGCTTTTGTGCCGGCCTCGACGCAGAAAGTGCAGCCGCGGAGCCTATCGGCGTCGTTGGCATCGCCAGAGAAGCTCATCACTGGATGGATGCAGCCGTAATCGATGTTCTGTTGCGCAACTCGCGACAGGATGCTTGCTGGCCTTGCTCCACTCGTGTGGAAGACAGCTTTCAACGTCCGTGTCTCTGCCACGTTGCTGAGCTGCTCTGCGACCGAGTCAATCGCATCGTCCGTAGTCGTTATGAACAGGACCTCCCCGGCCCCCGCGGCCTGCTTCAGCGTTTCGGCCGCCGAAAAGCCGAGCTCGCGCCAAGCGCGCAGCTTCTCGGCGCTTATGTCGAAGCTGGGCGAGATGGTAAGACCTGCTCGATCGAATCCACTGGCGAGCGCTGAGGCTACCCTTCCAAGCCCGACGAAGCCGATGCCCTTCGCCTCTTTCATGCCTCTGTCCTATCCGGCCTTATCTATTTCTGCGAATCGCTTCCATTTCAGCCCGAGCAGGCAACGGTAGGCTGCAAGGCCCGGCGCAAACCTACAACCCACTGCTGATAGCCCGGAGGCATCATGCCTCGGCCGGCCCAAAGTACATCTTCGTCAATTTGATGCCAAGCTCCCTGGTATCGGTGCTGTCCGTTACCTTGCTAGGCACAAACGTCTCGCTTGTCTCGATCGTAACGTCCAGCCAATTGCTGTCGCCGAACTCCTCGTCGGGCACGATGATTTTGCGCTGGAAGCTGCTGGTGTCGCGGTCGGGGGTGAAGCTGGCCTTGACCTTATCCCCAACAAAGACCGTTATCGTCGGGAGCGTATTGAGGCGCTCAAGGTTGACCTGCCCCGAAAGGAACAGAATGCCACGTCGGTTCTGCCGCTCGAGCTTGGCTTTCGCCACCTTGCCGGTCCAGCGCCATTGCAGCTTGTCTTGCTGCTCAACGGGATAGAATCCTGAGACCAACACGATGTTGGCCCGGGACGGTGATTCCAGCAGCGAGGGTCGTGGCCGAATCTGAAGTCGCCCGGCCGGGGCCATCCACGGAGCCTCAGGGCTTCCTTTTGGCTCTGAGATGACGAACCGGACGTTCGGGGCCTTCTCGTCCCGCAAAACGATCAGAACCTGCGCCGGCGTCTCTGCCCCTATTGGAGGCACGTAAAACGTCTTGTTGTACTGCACCAGCTGGCTTGGCCGCCATTTGAGCATGGGTGGCTCTGGCAGATGACTCGTTTCCCAAAGGAGGTTGCCGCCCACGTCCACGAAGCGCACCTGCACCCACAGCTCCCCCTTCGGCTGGACAAAAGCCCGGCCTGTTTCCCAGGCAAAGCTCATCGTGAGAAGCGAATCTGTCATCACTGCTGCCCTGTCGGACGTAACCGAGAGCTTGACATCAAGCGGGACAACCGTCGGCCGAGGCTTGCCTTCCTCTTTCCGGCACGAGCACAACGCGGCAGCCAAAAGGCCAACGAGGAGAATGTTTCTGAGTTTTGTTAATCTAGCGTTAGTCATTGTTAGTCATTGAGCGATTCGCAAGCGAGTCCTCTGAGTGCTGACATATCGGCACTGTTGCATTACCGAGATACTATTCAATGGCTCAGCTATTGCAAGATCAAGTGATGGTCTTTGGGCGCAGGTCCTTTGAGGAGTTCTGACCTTAGGTTTCGAGACGAATGATCCCACGAGAGATTCTTGAGAAGGTTCGGCTGATAGAGATACGTGCGCGGCGCCTCGTGGATGACGTGTTCTCCGGCCAGTATGAGAGCGTTTTCAAGGGGCGTGGGATGGAGTTCGAGGAGGTGCGAGAGTACGTGCCGGGCGACGACATCCGCACCATCGACTGGAATGTTACCGCCAGGATGGGGGAGCTTTTCGTGAAGAAACATCGCGAGGAGCGCGAGCTCACTGTCGTGCTGGTGGTTGATGTGAGCGACTCGCTGGGTTTTGGCTCAGGGGAGAAGCTGAAGTCGGAGGTCGCGGCCGAGCTCTGCGCGATACTGGCTCTTTCTGCCATCAACAACAACGATCGCGTTGGACTTCTGACTTTCTCGGACAGGGCTTTGAACTACATCCCGCCCAAGAAGGGGGCGCGGCACGGGATGCGAGTGATTCGGGAGATACTGTATCCCAAGACCCAAGAGGAGCGCCCGGACGAGAACGCTGCCCCCACTGCACGGCGCCGCTCCCTGGGCTCGTTTCGCCAGCTGCCGAAACATATCAAGGGCCTTGTTAAGGCGGGCTTTACCTCTCAACAGTTCGAGATAAAAACCAAGATCGGAGAGTCTCTGAGGTATATGAACAGGATTCTCAAACGCCGGAGCATCGTGTTTCTGGTCTCAGATTTTGTCTCGTCGGACGATTTTGTCTGGGACCTGATGTTGACCTCGAGGCGGCACGATCTCACGGCCTGCGTTATTTCGGATGCGAGGGAGAGGGAGCTGGTTCCTGCGGGCCTTATGGCGCTAGAAGACGCCGAGACGGGCCAGAAAACTGTCATTGACACAAACGACGTACGGCTCAGGCAGGAGTTTGCTGAGCAGCGCACGAAGGAGGCCGAGAATCTAGGACGAAACCTCCTTTCCAGCAAAGTCGAGTTCGTAACCATCCCCACCACCGGCGACTATCTCGCGCCGCTTGCCTCGCTTTTTCAGAGGCGCAGAAGGCGTCTGGCCGTCGGCCGATAGCTGCCGCGCCAGCCAACCCGCCGACCCGCACGGATGCACGCATTTCCTTGAGCGGCTCCCCAATAATCAGATTGAAGAGGGGAATGTCGTGGCCTCCTCGGGGATGGGGCGCATGAGATTGTGCCCGACAGGGCACACCATGGGTAGCCGCAGGCGCAGCCTGACGGTAAGAGGAGAGCTCCCTATGATAACCCTCCCGTTGCGTTGCACGCACGGCTACCCACGGTATCCCCTGTCGGGGATTGCAGCGTGGGTCCCTCATTTCCACCCGGCAGGTGAAGCAGGCAGCAGTTCGGACTGCAACATGAACTCCTCTATCTATGTGTCGAGCAGCTGCAACAGACAACTTCGCGGACCGTCAATTTGATTTTGGGGTTGAGCGGCTGGTCTTGCAAAGGCTCAGACCGGCTGATAGCCTAAGTTGCATGGTAGAAGAGCCGACAACTTGGCAATTGAAGGTAGGAAGAGTCCTATCTCGGTGGTTCATCTTTTTACCCCTCATCATACTCCTTTCGCTCGCTATTTACGGCAAATGCCTCGATGATTTCCCCGTGCCAGTCGCATTCGTCCACTTCTTCCCGTTCTCACTCGGGGCGCTCTTCGATCAGGTGTGGAACGGCCAGTGGAACTTCTGCCGCCCCACTGCGATGCTCATCTGGCGACTTGGTTATGCCCTCTTTGAGAACAACTACATCGGCTACAACTTCATCCTCTTCTTCCTGCACCTGACGAACGTCTATCTCGTCCTCGTCTTCGCGAGGCGCATGTTGAAAAACGACCTCGCGGCCGCACTGTCGGGCCTGCTCTTCGCCGCGCATCCCATCCATAGCGAGGTGGTCTGCCTGTTGGCTTCAATGTATGATGCATCGTGCTTGACCTTCTTTCTCGCCACGATGATCGCCTTCGACCGATATATTGAATCCTCTCTGGAGCAAGGCCGTCGCTCAGCACGCCTCCTATGTCTTCTCACATGCGTGTTTGAGGTCCTGTGCCTCGGCGCCAAGGAGATCGGCATTGTGCTACCTCTGGTCATGCTCGCTTACGACATGTTTCTGCACGTCAAAAGGCCAAAACTGGCTGCATCCCTTGCCGCTGCGATCAAGCGCTCGCTGCCGTTCCTCGCTATACTCGCCGGCTACCTCGTCTTCCGGCTCACGCGCTACGAGCAGAATGTGGGCTACGCGGGTGAGTTTCTTCGCGATCCCGTGGGGACGCTGCAAAACCTTATCGAATACCTGCGGCTGACACTTTTCCCCAATGAGATGTGGGTAGTGTTGCTGATATTCCTGCCCTTCGCCAAGAGACGGTATCTTTTCTCGCTTCTGTTTATGCTGCTGACCATTGTCCCGGTCCTCCGGATCCCGCCGGCGGAGCGATTCTGTTACATTCCAAGCGTCGGCTATTGTATGGCGGTTGCGTGGTGCTTCGTCATTGGCTGGAGTCGGGTTTGGGAGAAGTTTGGCGTGTCGATGCGGTGGCTTGCCGCGCTCGGGCCGGTGGCCGCGATCGGCGTCTTTGTGCTTCAGATTCCTTTTGCCTACCTCAACACGTGCACCTGGAGCGACAACTATATACCCGTCCGCAAGACGTTGCAGTCGATCAGGGAGGTTGTTGGAATCCCCGAGCCTGGCACAGTCCTTTACTTCGCCAACATAGACCCCCTATTCGACCTGTCGCTGCTAAATGGCTACGACTGCACAACCAAGGACAGATTCCGCTGCGAAAGGCTCATCAATTACCTTTTCGAGGACCATCGGGGGCCGGAGTTCGTCTTTTCGCTCGAAGGTCGGGAAGTGGCGCCCAATCCGGAGGTTGCGGCGAGATGCAGGCAGCTCGAGTCGCAGCTGGGCAGGCAGAAGTACAGGCCGCCAAGCCTTGTGTGGGGTCAGGGAGGGCGTTTCCTCTCGGAGTGGACCATCATGTCCGGCGATTCGGGGCTTGCAGAAACTGTCAATGCGGCAAGGCGAGGCACTGATGCTACGGTCTCATTTGACCTTTCCAGAGGGCCGATCAAGCTTCTAAGCCCGGTCCTTAACTTCTCTACACTGGACGTGACCTCGGTAACGCTAGTCGGCAACATCGAGCAGCCGTCGGGCGAGACGACCTGCCAGCTCGAGTGGGTTGTCCTTCCGAAGCGGGAGGTCATTAGCAATTCACCGACCGTCATCCCAGTGTATAACGAGACGAAGCCGTCCGCGGAGCTATCGGCGTCCTGGTGGCAGCGCGCAAGACCCAAGTACAAGAAACGAGCGGAGCGAGTAAACATAGACCTAGGCTCCAGGACGGATTGGCTGTTTGAGCGGCGGCTGATAGAGAGGATTGCGGTCAAGCTAACAGGGAGTGGGCATGTAACGGTCGAGACTATTCAGCTCGACCCGCCGGCCCCGTCCCGCACGCTCGACCTAGTGTACGGCATCCAGTTCCGCGAGCATCGCTAGCCTGCCCGCTCGAATAATCAGGCCCTTCTACTCCTCTTTTTTGCCGCCGCCACGTTCTAGCCGCCGACCCAGCTCTTCGAGAACGCTATTATCAGCAGCCGCAGGCGCCCCGGTCATCAGGCACGACGCTGCGGTGGGGTAGTGTTTCAATAGTTCTGCAAAAGGAGGAGATTCATGGCGTCTCCGTTTGAGTAATCATCTCAAACAGAGGAGAGGAGAAGGACTTTTCCTGTCAGTTCTTTCGCCGGTCGTGTAAGAGGTTTTGGAGGCGGAGATGGATGGGGCGGCTTGCATAGGCAAGGGCTGGTTGATAGCATCACTCGCATGGAAACTGGACTAATGTCGTGGGAGTCGCGGGCGGCCAGATTTCTGTCCCGGTGGTATGTGTTCGCGCCCCTGATCATCCTGTTATCCCTGCTGATCTACGGGACTTGTCTCGATGATTTTCCCATTCCCGAGACATTCGCCCACATGTCGCCGTTCAGTTTTGCAGCGCTAGTTGATCAGGTCTGGAACGGCCTTTGGAACTTCTGCCGGCCCACGGCGATGATCATCTTCCGCATCGGCACTGCGCTTTTTGAGTCCAACTACATAGGCTACCGGCTCATCATTCTCTCTCTGCATCTGCTCAACGTGTTCATGGTGTTTGCGCTGGCGAGGGTTCTTTTCAGAAACGAGATGGCCGCCGTTGTGTCGGGACTCATTTTCGCAACTCACCCTATCCACAGCGAATGCATCTGTCTGATTGTCTCGCTGTTTGATGTATCGTGCTTGACCTTCTTCCTCGCATCCCTGCTGGCTTTCGACCGCTATCTCGTCGCTCGGGAAAGCGGCTCGAGGGCTCAAACACGAGCTTGGCTACTTGTTACTTGTCTGCTCTTGATGCTCTGTCTGGGCTCAAAGGAAGTGGGGGCCACGCTTCCCTTCGTCATGATTGCCTACGATGCTTGCACGCGGACTCGGAGGGGTCGTCTGAAGGAGTCCGTCATCGCCGTAGGCAGGCGAGCGGTCCCGTTTCTCCTCATACTCGCTGCCTACGTTATCTTCAGGATTGCGAGGTACGAGCAAAACGTGAGCTATATGAGGTTCTTCTTCGATGACCCGCTTGGGACTCTCAGCAACCTGATTGACTACTTCCGACTGGCTTTCTTTCCGAATGGGATGTGGGTGGTCCTGTTCCTTATGCTTCCGTTTGCGAAAAGGCAGTACGTTTTTGCGCTAGTGTTTCTTCTGTTGCCGCTCCTTCCGCCCCTTCTGATAGCACCTCAAGAGCGTTTTGTGTACATATCCAGCGCTGGCTACTCCATGGCGGTCGCCTGGTGCTTTGTGATAGGGTGGCGAAGAATTGTAAACCTCCTCGGCGTGCTCAAGAGGTACAGTCGCATCGCCTCAATCGGTTCAGCTGTCGCGATCTTCATCGCTGTTTTCCAGATACCTTTTGCCTACATGAATACGTTGACTTGGAGTGAATTCGTGCCGATCCGCAAAACGCTGAGCTCAATCTGGCGAGTTGTCGGGAGACCTGAGCCGGGAACAGTGCTTTACTTCGCGAACATTGAGCCGCAGCAAAACCTTACGCAACTGAGCGAGTATGACCCCAGGATTACGGGCACCTTCAGGTGCGAGAAGTTGATCAACTATCCTTTCGAGAACCACGACGGACAGGAGTTCTTCTTTGAGATCAGAGGCCAGGAGGCGTTTCCGAGCGAGGACCTTCGTAGTCAGTGTATGCAGCTTGAGGCAATCCAGGGCCGAATGGGTTATGGCCAGCCGGATTTCATCTGGGGCCCCGGCGGACGACCACTCTCCGAATGGACAGTTCTGGGCGCAGACCCCAGTTTCAGGCCAGCTGTTGATGAGCAGGAGATCGGCGGCGCAGTTGAGAGAATCGAGACCCGTGTTTGCGGGGATGAGCCGGTTGTGCTGTTGAGCCCGATTCTCGGCATCTCAACTGTGGACGTCACGTCGGTTGCCGTTGGTCTGGACCTTGACGTCCTGTCCGAAGGGACGACCTGTCAGTTGGAGTGGACCTTTTTGCCAGATGGGGAAAGACGAAGCAATCCGGTCTCGGTCATCGGGGGTTATCACGATGCTGGAGAACCAACAGGTCCGCTAAGCGCAGGCCGGTGGCGGCAGGCCGCTCCCGGGGCCAGTGTGGGGATGGACTTGACGACCATGGACCTGGGGTCCCGCCCAGATTGGGTCTTCGAGCGGCGAAAGGTGGAGCGAATCGCCATCAAACTGACCGGCAATAGCAGACTGTCCGTCTTCTCTATCAAACTCGAGCGGCCGTCAAAGACTAGAGCCTCCGGCTTAGCGGCCATAGTCCAGTTCCACGAGAAGTGACAGCATCTGCCGATCGGACTTGTAAGCGACGCGACCCCAGGGACGCGTGGGCTACCTCGCTAGGGCACGATTGTCGCCCAATGCAGCTGGCGACCTCAAAGATTCGACTTGAGCCGCAGACCCAACTCGTCGAGCGCCGCCTCATCGACCGGGGCGGGGGCGTTGGTCATGAGGCACGACGCTGCGGTCGTCTTGGGGAAGGCTATTACCTCGGAGATCGAGTTGACCCCACAAAGCTGCATAACCATCCTGTCGAAGCCGAACGCAATGCCACAGTGGGGCGGCGTCCCGAACCTAAGCGCGTCGAGAAAAAAGCCGAAGCGGCGCCTCGCCTCCTCCTCGCCGATGCCTACGGTTTTTAGCACCCGCTGTTGAAGCTCGGGATCGAATATCCTGACGCTACCGCTGGCGATCTCCTGATCGTTGACGACCAGATCGTAAAGCCTGCCCCTGACCCTCAGTGGGTCGGTCTCAAGCAGCGGTTCGTCCTCGGGCAGGATGCTGGTGAATGGGTGGTGTTTCGGGACTGTTTCCCCGGTCTCCTCATCCATCTCGAACAGCGGAAACTCTGTAACCCACAGCGGGACGTATCTACCCTCTGGGATGAGCTTCGCCTCCCGCGCAAGATGCTGCCGCAGCCGACCCATCGCAGTCTGAAGCTTCAGCCTGGGTCCCGAACCCAAAAGCAGCATGTCTCCCTGCTTGGCGCCTATGCTCTGGATAAGGCTTTCGGCGAATGACCCCCCGGTCTCCTTCTTCATAGAGCTCTTGACCCCGTCCGGGCTCAACTTGACCCACACAAGTCCAAAGACACCGAGCGGACGCACAATTGCCGATAGAGAATCGATGACCTTCCGGGAATAGCCAGACCCACCCGGGACGCACAAGCCCACGACGCGCTCTCCCGCTCCCACAGCTTCGGCAAATGGGACGAAACTGCTGTCCCGGAATCGCTCTGTAACATCACTCAACTTCAGTTCATACCGAACGTCAGGGCAGTCAGACCCATACAGACTCATCGCCTCATCGAATGTCATGGTCAGAAACGGACGGGTCATCTCGACGCCAAGGACTTTCTTGTAAACGGCGCAAACTACCCGTTCCGCTACGTCGAAAACGTCGGACTCGTCGCCAAACGACATCTCGATGTCTATCTGAGTGAACTCAGGCTGCCGATTAGCCCTTAAATCTTCGTCCCGAAAGCAGCGTGCGATCTGAAAATAGCGGTCGATGCCACCCACCATCAGGAGCTGCTTTAGCAGCTGAGGCGACTGTGGAAGCGCGTAGAAACTGCCCTGCCTGACACGGCTCGGGACCAGGTAATCGCGCGCCCCCTCGGGGGTGCTTCTTATCAAAAAGGGCGTCTCGACCTCAAGGAAGCCCGCCTCGGACAGCACGCGCCTCGTCTCCTGCATCGCGACGTGGCGGGTCGTCAGCCGCTTGGCCATCACGGGACGCCTTAGGTCGAGGTAGCGATACCTCAGCCGAAGCTCGTCCTTCGCTTTGACATCGTCCTGTATCACGAAAGGCGGAACATCGGCTCTTGAGAAAAGGGCTAGCGACTCGAGCCGAACCTCGATCGCTCCCGCGCCCGCCTCATCCCTTTTGGTCTCCTGGGGCCTGAGCTCAACCTTGCCAGCGGCCGAGACCACGAACTCCGAGCGCAGCTGTTTGCATCTCTCCGCCAGCTCGGGCCTTTGTTGCACGTCAACCGCGAGCTGAACGATGCCGCTTCTGTCCCGCAAATCGACGAACACAAGCCCACCGAGGTCCCGAACCTTATGCACCCACCCGTTGACAACAACCTGTTTGCCGACGTCGCTCTGCGAGAGGTCTCCGCAGTAGTGCGTCCGTTTCAGCTCGGGCCTCAGCCCCTCGACCGTCAGTTCGTTCTCGCTACTACTTGTCACTTTTCTGCCTTCTGTTGTTTCTTTTCCACTGCCAATAGCCGTTGTTTGGCCTTTGCGGGAGCCACATAGTAGAAATCAAACAGTGTCTTGAGTACCTCAAGCGTCCACTCGGCCTCGTCTGGCTCTGTCCTGAGGATCTGTCCCGTTACATCCTTTTTGGCATGAGCCGCGAAATTCCCGACCTTTCTCGTGGGCTGGAGCTGTTCAAGCACCCATTCCGGCGCCCTCTTGTTGTTGATAACAAATCCTATCTGATCAAAGAGCGTGCTATCCACTTCTCTCTGTCCACCCGACTTGTCTTTGACCATTTTCTTCTCAGGAGCACCTCCCGCCTTCACAAGGATGAACTGCATACAACGCCTCGCGAGAGCGGCCGCTGCGGTTGGGCTGATATCTATGACCTTGCACGCCTCGTTGTAGTCCGCTGCGACCTCGGCGGGCACCTCTTCGGGGCACGCCTCCCGAAACCGCCCCTTTGGATACAAGAGCAGCCTCCCATTTACCGCTTCTATTATTTCTGGCGGCCGCGTCTCCTCTGTGATCTTCGTTCTCGTCTCCCCACTCAGATCTCGATGGAGCGACTGGCTAGTACCTCTCACTTGAATACTAAGTTGTAGGATCGGCTCACTGCAAGCAGGACAACACTGAGCCTCAACAACCCAGGGGGCACCCGCAACAACGAGGACTTGCTGACTTTTACATGCCCCCCGCTGTCCCCAGTAGATCTCGATTCCGCAATGTGGGCATTTCATCGGTGATTACCTCCACTTTCGTCTGCTTCAAATCCCAGCTTCGCCGTCTCTCGGACTGGCCTGTCAGCCTTCGGGCCTTCTTGAACACCACGTTGACGTGCCTCGAAGGCGGGTAGTCTATGTCCTTTCGGTTACATACAAGGAGCAGACGCAACTTCAATGACGTGTCCAATTATTTCTGACGCCGAGGGACAATCGCTGCACCTGTAGTCGAGGCGGCCCAGCGCAAGCAGGGCGCGATCAATTAGGTCCTGGAGATCGCCATCAATCTCAAGAGGTGGCTTCGGAGGCAGCGGGTAGGGCACGAAGGCATGGCACTCTTCACCCCCAGTTCTTGAAATAGTGATATAATTCCCACTCGCTCTCTTCATTGTTGCCACTTTCGCTTATTAAAAATTTTGTAATTGCGCTGATCGTTATTATGATTCTGCCGCTAAATTATAATAAGACGCCCGGGGTGAGTCAATCACCCGAAAGCGGTGCCTCAACGTGGCTGGTATGCAGCATACTCGTCCGGTGAGAGCCAACGGCCGTCTCGGCCAGGCCCAAAACGCGTCCACTCATTCTGAGCGAACGAAGTAGCTTATCAGCTTCAGCAAAGCCTGGGCGGCATCGGCAACGTCGTCGGCTGTCATACCCGAGTAAAGTGGGAGAAAGATGAGCTGAGAGAGCAATCCCGCCGCCACTGGTGAGATATTGGTTGGCCGCTTCCTGGTCTGGCCGCGCGACCTTGCGATCGCCATCTGGACCGCACAATCTCCCGGTCGGGAGGCCTCGACCTTCTCCGCTATCATCAGCTGCTCGACCCGCCACGCATCAAGGGTTAGTTTGTGAAAATCAACGAACACGGGATAGCGGCTGCCTGATCGCTGTGTTCCCTCGAGCGGATGAGCGGTCCGGACATAGGGGGAATCCGATAGCAGCTCGTCATACACGGCCTGCAAGTTGCGACAGGTTGCCGCTGTGTCGTACAGCCGCTCGAGGTTCGATGCCCCCAGCATTGCAGAGAGCGGGGCTAGCCCCAGCTGCCTCTGCACAAACGGTTGGGGACCCTCAGCTAGACGACATGCGAGAAAGTCCCAAACCCGCTCTTTCAGTGACGGATCGTCCAGCAACATGGCACCGCCGCCAAGCGTGGTTACGGTCTGATCGACCCCAAAGTCAAGCACCGCAACCGACCCATAAGACGCGATGTCTCTGTCAAGAACGGTCGCGCCCAAAAGATTGTGTGCGTCAACAATCAGCGCGCACCGCGCCTCGTCCGCCATCGACTGGAGCGTCTCCAGCGGTTCAGGCACGTCGAGTATGGAACCAGCCACGATGGCCGAAACACCCTTCTCTACGTGCTGTTCAAGCTTGGCCAGGTCAAAGCACAGCGTCCGCTCATCGATCTCGCAGATTATCGGGCTCAACCCCAGCTGCGAGGCGGCGGCATAGACCCTCGCATCCGCAAAGGGATGGACGATAATGCGCTTGAATGAACTGCGGTCCAGAAGCGAGAAAGCCCCTAGAAGAGCGAGGTAGTGCGAGTGCAGCAATAGCGCCGCCGAGACCTCGAACGTCTCGCGCAGCGAGCTCTCGAAACCACCGATCGGGTCTCCAAGTTGGCCGTCGGCCACGCTCTTCAGCCGGTCCGAAAGCCTTTCCCTGTCCGAGCTGCTGATCGCCGGCAGCCGGTTCTTGAGCATGGTGGTCCTCGAAGTCTCGCCACCCTCAGCGACGGGGATGTTCATCAAGTGCTTCAAGTGTATGACGTTGAAGTATCTGCTGCTGTAAGGCTCGGACAGACGGTCTTCCCGCATCGCCGTTACGATCTCACTCACCCCTTCAGCTGGCGACAAGCTGGCCCTGTAATCGAGCCTTTCCTTGATCCTGTCGAACCTAACTCGATATGACCTCCTATCGGCGTCGTCCGGCGCAACCTTAATCCTAGTCCCGGGAACCTCCGCGGCCACTATCTCCGCCAGGTCCCGAATCATGAAATTATGCTCGTTTGAGCCAACGTTGAAGACCTCGGAATCCACCAAATTCCGCTCGGCGGAAAGAACAGTCGCAATCGCAATCGCCGCATCCCTCACGTGCAGAAACGGCCGCCACTGTGCGCCGCCGCCCATCACGATTATCTCGTGCTTCTCAACTGCGCTCAGCGTCATCAGGTTGATCGCGAGGTCAAAACGCATCCTCGGTGAATACCCATAGAGCGTCGCCTGCCGAAGCACCGTGACGGCGAAGTGCTCGTCCGACATCCCCAAAAGCGCCCGCTCCGATTTGATCTTGAGCCTGGCGTAAAGCGAGACCGGCGAAAGCGGCGACACCTCGCTCACTAACTTGTCACCACACGCCCCATAAACGCTCGCAGATGACGCGAAAACAAACCGCTCGACCCCCCGCGACTGTGCCATCTGAGCGAGCTTCACTGTCCCTACGTGATTGATCTGCTCGGCCATAGTCGGCGAGAGGTCGCAAGATGGGTCGTTCGCCAAACTCGCCAAATGCACTACCGCCCAAACATCGTCCAGAAGCCAAGGGAACTTCTCTATCGACCGCACGTCCCCCTTGACTAGCTCGAAACTGTCCCGCTGCAAAACGCTCAGCAGGCCGCTCTCGCCAAAATAGAGCCGGTCAAAGACCCGGATCTGGGCGCCTCGCTCAATGAGTAGCGGACAGAGCAGGCAGCCGAGGTAGCCCGCTCCGCCCGTAACGAGTATTTTTTTGCCCTGCAATCTCGTATCTCCCGATCAACCAAAAAGGCAGATTCGCAATAGACCGTTTCAGAGAATACCAGCATGTGGCTGTAACTCAAAGGTGTTCACAAAATCCAATCATGGCCGCCGCGACAACGCCCAACGATAGAGAGCGAGCAGCCTAGACGAAGCCCCTCCGTTGACCCGTGAGGAACGCATGTTACCGCCGTCGTTAATGGGTCGAAGCTATGCCGCGTTGCGCTTGAAAACTGAGCCTGATTGACGTGTAATCAGAATGTGTTTTCATACCATATCGACATCGACGCACATAGTCCGCCAGTTGTAACATACCGGCCTGCGCCCAACTCGTGCCGCTCGCCTCAGCGCCGGCGGGGTCCCATGTCAAACGGGAGCCATGGGAGGCTAAGAATCTCGCTCCATCAAGCATTGACAACGGCTGGGCGGATGAACAGTTGAGCAACGGATTGACACTGGGAGCTACGAGTGGTCAAGAATAGGGCGGTGCTTTGGCTCTTTTTGGCCTCGCTGATCGTGCGGCTCTTGCTCGTTTTTATTCACACCGACGTGAAGCTCGTTCACGAGATGAACGGCTACGACTATGCGGCCCGGTCAATGCTTGCTGGCAAGGGGTTTCTCTGCGTTCAGCAGCGCGGCTACCGGGCGTTTATCCCACCGGGATACTCCTTCTTCCTCGCCGGCGTATATTGGCTCTTCGGCCACAGTTTTTTCGCGGTTAGGTTGATTCAGGCTGTGCTTGGGGCGCTCAGCGTCGTCCTTGCATACCTGCTCGGCGTGCACATGTTCGGCCAAAGGGTGGCCAAACTCGGCGCATGGATACTCGCCTTCTACCCCCAGTCTGTCCAGTTCGCCGACCTAATGCAAACTGAGACCGTCTTCCTATTCTTCTTTCTGCTGGCGATGCTCCTCTTTGTGCGGACGCTCAAGGGCGCCTCGTGGCCGAGCCTCGTCGCCGCAGGCCTACTCTTTGGCATTGCCGCTCTTGTGCGCAGCATCAGTTTATTCTACCTGCCGCTAGTTATCGGCTTCTTTCTCATCTTCAAACGAGACAGGGAGATGATCAAAAAAAGCATCCTCGTAACGCTGCTGATGCTGGCCACGGTCGTTCCGTGGACTATCCGCAACTACGTCGTTCTCGACGCCTTCGTCCCAATTAACACCAAGGTCGGCTGGGATTTCTTTCAGCACAACCACTCAGGTATCTACTACATCATTCGCAACTTGTCGGATGAGCCGGGCGAGGATGAGGCGGACAGGCTGGCGACGGACCGAAATGGTCACATAGACGAGCTCAAGCTGGGCAAGGTCTGCCAGAAGCTCGCGCTCAAATGGATATTTCATAACCCGCACCTGTTCGTCTTCAAGGGCGTCAGGATGCAGTGGAACCTATACTCGCTGGAGCGGACGTTCTTCGTGAACCTTCGTCAGGGCTACTATGGCATTGTGCCCAAATGGCTGCTTCCCCTCGCCGGACCATACATGGGCCTGCCGTTTCTGCTCCTGCTGCCCCTTGCCGTGATCGGCTTCGTGTATATGAAAAAAGAGAACCTCTACCTCAAACTCATACTTGTCCTTTTCGGCTACTTTAGCGCCATCGCATTCGTGGCTTTCCTATTCTATCGCCAGCGGTATCCGCTCCTGCCTTTTCTTTGCTGCTTCGCAGCGTATGCAATCCTGAGGCGAAAGGAGATACTCTCGGACGTCAGGAGGGCGGGTTCAGACCGGCTGGCCAAGAGGCGAGCGATTGTGGCCGCATCATTGATACTGTTTTTCGCTATTGGCTGGCTCATAGACATCGGGATGAGCGTCGCCACGCTCAAGGACACCTTCTGAGCGCAGGTCAGGCCGAGAGATCACAGGACGGACACACAAGGCTCAATCCCTCGTCTCATGTGCTTGTTGTTCTGCGGACAGCGATTGGCGGGCCTGGGCATTGCTTGGGTCTATCCTGAGCGCATCGCGCAGCATCTGTTTTGCCTCGTCAGTCTCGCCCAGAGCGGCCAGAATCTGACCATAAAGAGCGAGCGCCTTCGAGTGGAACTCGGCATCGGCAAGGAAATCGAACGATTGCTCGACGCCGTGTTCGTCCACGGCAAGCGAATAGACCTGAACGCGGGAGTCCTTCACCCTCCTGAACCGGAGCTCTATAATTCCGCCGTCCGATCGGGTGCGAATGGTTACACCGTCCGAGGGTACCAACAGCTTGACTGTGGGCGGAGATGCCTCAATCCGAGCTCTGCCCGGCGTCTTGCTCTTCCAGACGGGCCACAGGTCGCGGTCCCTTGCGACAATATAAAAGGACTTCTCTCCGGGGGATAGTGTGGTCAGGATAGTCTCCGCCGTTATCGAGGCCGTGAGTTGTTTGTCGAGAAACAGTAGCTTGCTCGAGGCTACTTTCTCCGCCGCCAGCAGTGCCTCTTGCATCTTTCCCTGGGCCGCATTGGCGGCCGCGATGTAGTAGAGCGCCTGCTCTCGCGACCATCTGCGGCCAAGAGCACACTTGTATTGCTCGATCGCAGAGCCATAGTCCCCATGCGAGGCGAATAGGTTGCCCAGGGCGATGCGACCCCTCATAAAGGCAGGATCGACATCGAGCGCCTTCCTCATGAACATCTCCGCCTCCTCAAGCCTATTTTGCCGCCAGTTTACGAGGCCGAGGTCCAGCAGCGAGTCCCGGAAGTAGGGCCAGACATCGAGCGCCTGTTCGTTGAGTTTCCGGCAGGCATCCAGATCGCCCTTCTGCATCATCACCCTTGCTAACAGCTGGCACGTGTTGGCCGATTCGGGCCACAGTCGCAGCGATGCGCGGAAGCTCTCTTCGGCCCGGGCAAGGTCCCCGGCTTGCTTGTCCGATGAGCCGGCCCGTGCGTCAGCTGAGGCCACGATCCTTTCAGCGTCAACGAAAGATACCGTGCCCAAAAACGCGGCAGCCAGCAGTATGAGACCCAAGCCTGTAGCCTGCCTTCGGCGAGAAGCTGGCCTACACGCGCTGTCCGACCTCGCTCGCGAGGACAGAACGCCCGCCAACACCCAGAAGTAAAACGCCGGGGCCGGACTCTCCAGATTGAAGCTGAAGGCAGTGTGAATGAGCGTTCCGCAGACCGCCACCGCCGCCCCTGCTCTCAACATCCGGTCCTCATCAGCCGCACGATTGACCGATGCAAGCGACACTCGAAGGGCCGCACCGGCCAAGAAGATGATCGCAAAAAGACCCAGGGGGCCCGCCTCTGCCGCTGCAAGTAGGTAGCTGTTGTGAGGGCTTTTAACGAACCTTCTCTCCGTAAACAGCGATCGCTCCTTGTCCGAGCGATAGAGCGGGTAATAGGCGGCAAAGCTGTCGGAGCCAACGCCTAGGAGTGGCTCGGACGCTATCATGTTTAGTGTGCTTTTCCAGGTGAGCTTTCTGAACTTCATACCCGTGTCGCTGGGCCCGAAAGAAGAGCGCAGCCGATCGCCTAAGAAGCCAGCCTTGACGGAGAATAAGAGTGATAAGGCAGCGATCGCGCCCAGCGCCAGGAGTCGCTTTCCGGAGGTCGCTCTCAATGCTCGCCGGGCTCGCCGAAGAGGCAACACGAGAGCTGTCGCTGCCGCCAGAGCGACCCACGCCCCTCGGCAGTTTGAGATGAGAAGATAGCTCAAGATGAGTCCGGAAGCGATGCCGGCAAGGAGGGTCTTGGCTTTGCCAGAAACCGACAGGAATAGCGCAGCTGAGATCGGCAGGATGAGCACGCCCCACTGCCCAGCGTAATTGCCGTGACCCAGCAGCGCAGCGCTAAGAAGCGAGGCTGATTGATCGCGCAGAAAAACCGCTGCAATGGCACCGAGCGACAAGAAAAGCGCCGGGGCAAGCGCCACGGTAAAGAGCTTTCGAGGCTCGTGAGACAGGTTCCCCTGCGCAACGGTCCGGTATATGACCCAAAGTGCGAGTATGTGAGCGGGAGACTGCAATCCTGTCCATGTTCCGAGAGACCTTGCCGAGGCGAGGCCAAGCGCGAGTAGAAGCAGTAGGGCACACAGGTCGAGCGGAGCGGCCATGAGCGGCGCAGAGCGTCTCCGCCTGTCAAATGCAGACAGGACGAGAACAGCGAAAGAGGCCAGTTCCAGAGC
Organism: bacterium; assembly: GCA_035527515.1. Classification (NCBI taxonomy): domain Bacteria; species bacterium. The sequence goes on along the minus strand of DATLAJ010000057.1, from coordinate 55,919 downwards.
CAACCACTTGGGCCGAACAAAGGGCTGTGCGGCTTGAGGTGTCATTAACACCGGCATAACGAGGAGACAGCCCAGGACAGCCAGGTCCTGGGCGAGAGCAGTTATCGGTCTGGCTCGGCTCATGCCAGCGCCCGTAGCAGATGAGCGACCCGCAAGGTGCGGTGCGCGGCCGGGAATGCTAATTCGGCGTTATATCTCGATGGTCTCAATGACCGAGCCAATACCTTTGAGCCGCTCGAGGAACGCCTCGGACGGTGAGACGCGATAGCTCTCGCCGGTCAGGATGACGACTGAATCGATCCCGTTGCTCTCGAGCTGCTCCATCTGAATGGACAAGGCGCACTGGCCGGGGTAGCTCCTGACGACATCCTGCAAAAGCCTCAGCTGCTCTTGATTGACAAGCCGCGATGTGAGCTTGACTCTTATCTCCTGGAGGAACCGCTCTCTAAGCCTATCCAGCGGGAATATCTCGTCGGCGAATATCTCGACAGTGTCGCCCTCATCGTTCTCAGAGCTCCCGACCTTCACTGTCCCGGTTATGGACAGCGGAACCGATTCGCTTAAGCGCCCCGCTATCTGCCTGTAAAGGTTGGGGAAAACCACGACCCGGAACAGACCAGTGAGGTCTTCAACGAGCACGATGGCCATTCTCTCCTTGTTTCTCGTCGTCTTGATAGTCTTCTCGATGACCACGCCCGCAAGTCGAACACGTTCGCCCGGCTTGAGCGACCCGGCGTTTTCGATAACCTCCGTTATCGGCCGCACCGTGAACTTCTTGAGGAGCGAGGCATATCTCTCCAGGGGGTGGCCAGAGAGATACGCCTCCAGCACCTGGTGCTCCTTGGCGAGAAGCTCGTCAATATCCCAATCCGGGACCTCTGGCGGAGCGATCTCCGACGCGTCCTTAGCTCCGACCTGCATCCCACCAAAGAGCGTCTGCTGCCCACTCTCCTGCTCGTCGCGGGACGCCGCGGTAAGGCTCAGCGCGGCGTCAATCATCTTTGTGTGCTGCGCTCTCGATAGCCCGAAACTGTCAAGGGCGCCGGCCTGAATGAGCCTCTCAAGGACGTTCCGCTTAGCAACCCCTTGAGGCGCTCTCTTGCAGAAATCGATCATTGACTTGAACGGGCCGGCCTCATCGCGGGCGGCGATAATCTCCGAGACGACTCCCTGGCCGATCCCCTTGATAGCGGATAGGCCAAAGAGGATCGAGCCCTCGACGACCGAGAAGTCGGCCTTGCTTCTGTTGATGTCCGGCGGAAGAAGCGTTATGCCCAGCCCGCGGCGCTCGGCCAGCTTTGAGCGCAAGGATGCATAGTCGCCGCGGTTGATGCTCAGGATGCCCGCCACGAACTCAGGGAGATAGTGCGCCTTTAGGTAGGCGCACTGATAGGCGAGGTAGGCGTAGGCTGTCGAGTGAGACTTGTTGAAGCCGTATTCGGCAAAGCCAGCCAAAAGGTCGAACAGCTTGTCAGCGCGCCTCTCGTCCGTCCCGCGCTCCACGGCGCCAGAGACGAACTTCTTGCGCATCGACTCCATCTCCTTCATCTTCTTCTTGCCCATTGCCCTGCGGAGTACGTCCGCCTGACCATAGGTGAAACCAGCGATCACGTTGGAGATGAGCATTGCCTGCTCCTGATAGACAACAACGCCGTTCGTCTCGGCCAGGACATCCTTCAGCTGGTCAAACCCCAGGTAGTCGATCTTCTGCCGGCGATGTTTGCGCTCTGCGTAATCCTCAACCATCCCGGACTTCATGGGGCCGGGGCGATGAAGAGCATTGCAGGCGACGAGGTCCTCGAAGCAATCTGGCTTTATTTGTTTCAGAAGGTTTCTCATGCTGGAGCTCTCGAACTGGAACACCCCCATAGTGTCGGCCGACACAAAGAGCCCGAGCGTGTCCTTGTCGTCGAGCGGAATCTGAGTGATGTCGATCTTGATACCACGGCTCTCCTCGACCAGGGCGACACACCTTGTGATCATGGTTAGTGTCTTCAGCCCCAAGAGGTCCATCTTCAGAAGCCCAAGCTCCCCGATCGATTCCATGTGGAACTGCGTCATTATCTCGTCTTTATCCGATGGCTTATAGAGCGGGATGGTCTCCGAGAGCGGCTTGGGCGAGATGACGACGCCGCAGGCGTGTTTGCCAACGTGCCTCGTCAGGCCATCTAGCCTCCGCCCCATATCGACTAGCTGGGCTACCTGCGGGTCCTCCCTCATCGAGGCCTCAAGGCCTGGCACCTGTTCAATGGCGTCCTCCAACTTCATGCCCGGCGGGATAAGTGATTTGACAAGGCTTGCCTTCTGAGAAGGGATCGATAGCACCCGCGCCATGTCCAAGATCACCGAATCGGTCTTGAACTTGTGGAACACGATTATCTGTGCCACGTTTTGCTCGCCATACTTGTCTCGAAGGTACTTGAAAACCTCCTCCCGACGCTCCTGACAGAGATCGATGTCAATGTCCGGCATCCCGATCCGCTCCGGGTTCAGGAAGCGCTCGAACAACAGGCCATACTTGATCGGGTCGATGTCGGTGATGCCAAGACAGTAACAGACCAGGCTGCCAACAGCAGAGCCTCGGCCAGGGCCAACCGAGATGCCTTGCTCGCGAGCGAAACGAATAAAATCCCAGACGATCAGAAAATAGCCAGCAAACTTGGTCTCACGTATCACGCCCATCTCCATCTCAAGGCGCTCGCGATATTCTCTTGCGAGTCGCTCGAGCTCCTCCGCGCTCATCCGCTCCTTCTGCGCAGCCAATCTTCTGTTCAGGCCGTCGCTCACCAGATGCACTAGATAGCTGTCGAGATCATAGCTGTTGGGGACCTTGAACTCCGGCGTGAGATACCGGCCCAATGCCGGCGCCAGGATGTTATCCTCACACATCTCGGCCACCCGCACCGTGTTCTCAAGAGCATCAGCAAACTCCGCGAACTCGCTAAACATCTGCCCCGGCGACTTGAAGTAGAACTCCTCGGTCGGGAACTTGAGCCGGTCCTCGTCCACGACCTTCTTCTTCTGCTGCAATGCAAGCAGAGCATCGTGGGCCCTGGCGTCGTTCTTCTCAACGTAATGGCAGTCGTTCGTCGCAACCAGCGGGATGTTCATCTCCCTTGCCAGCGCGACCTGCCGGCCCATCAGCTCCCTCTGAACGGCGCAGTTATTCATTATCTCGATGAAGAAGTTGCCCGGGCCGAAGAGGTCTTGATAGTAGGCCGCGGCCGCCCGCGCCTTGCTGTGCTCGCTGCGCTTGAGAAACCGACTCACCTCGCCCTTGGCGCAGGCGGCGAGCCCAATTAGCCCCGATGAGTGCTGCTCCAATAGCCTCTTATCGATCCTGGGTTTGTAAAAAAAGCCGTTGATGTATGCCTCGGATGAGAGCTTGGCGAGGTTCAGGTAACCCTCGAAGTCCCTCGCCAAGAGCACAAGGTGCGAGGTCTCGGTCTGCCTGTCCATCTGGCTGTCCCGGTCCGACATCCCACGAGGCGCAACATAGACCTCACAGCCGATTATCGGCTTTATGCCAGCGGCGGTGCATGCCTGATAAAACTCGATCGCCCCGAACAGGTTGCCGTGGTCTGTTATCGCGATTGCGGGCATCTTCCACTCTAGCGCCTTGCTGACGAGCTTGTCGATTGCGCACATCCCGTCGAGGACGCTGTAATCTGTGTGGACGTGAAGGTGAACGAACTGCTTATTCAATACTAGATCCCCCTAACTCAGTCAGAACTTCGGAATAGAAAAAAGACCCACACCTCTGCCAAGAGGCTTTGCAGGCACAAACGGCAACTCCGAACTGCTAAGGGACATAAGACCACTTCAGCCGTCATCTGTTGACGGTGAGAACGAACTTGACGTGCTTTCTGATCATCGCAAAGGAGACCTCGCCCTTCAGAGCAAGTTTCGTCCCAGTCCAGAAGAAGCGGATCACGTTTGCGACCGTCGATAGAATGACCAGAGGCGTGGGGAATTGTCGCAGCAGGCTAACCCTGGAAAGAGCGCGGATGAGAGACCTGGGCACGAAGGACTTGCCCGTCAAAGAGACGAGGCTGTTGAAGAAGACGTCCTCCTTGGAGCGTTTGAAATTGGACGAGACGAACCACTGGGTCATGGTCTTGCAGGCGATATCTTCGACGTCGCTTTCCGTTATGAAACTGCGGTCTAGCGCCATCTGCGTCAGCTCAACGCCGGGGAAATAGGCCAGCGAATAAAGGCGAAACTCGAACGGGCGTTTGAAGCTCAAGAGAAGGTCGAGCATCTCCTGCTTGTCCTGGGAGTTCTCGAAAGGGTTGTCCATGATGAAATCAAGCCGCGGTTTAACCTTCAGCTTGCTGAGGATGGACATAGCTCTCTGAACGTCCTCGTTCGTGTCCATCCGCTTGAAGTATTGGTTCCGAACACGCTGCGAGCCACTCTGAACGCCCATGTCCGCGTAAACGAGGCCGCTGTCCTTGAGCATCCGGACGAGCTCCTCCGTTACGGTCTTAGGGTGGACATAGACCCAGTATGGAATGCCGACCTTGGCCTTGTATTGCTCGCAAAACTCCCGCGTCCAATCAAGGTCCAATCCAAACACATCATCGTAGAAGGCGATCTGTTTTATCTCGGGCAGCATCTCCAGGGCGTAGTTGAGCTCTTCTATCACGTTCGGGACAGACCGCGTGCGGACGGTCTTGCCCATCCCCTTGTAAAGGCGGTGATAGACGCTGTTTGCGCAGTATGTGCAGTCAAACGGGCAGCCGCGGGTAGTCATTATCTGGTAGAGATCGTGTTCCTTAACGAGCGGGTCGAACTCAAACAGCTGGTCGGCGTTAATAAAAAACTTGCCGTCATTCGTGAAGTCGTGGAATGGAAGCGAGTCGAGGTCCTGAATCGGTGGCCGGACAGGATTCTTTACCTCGCTGCCGTTCTGCCTAAGCCATAAGTTCTTGATGTCAGCTATGCTCTCGCCGCTTTCGAGCCGCTGCGAGAGATCGAGCATAGCGCCCTCGCCCTCGCCGATCACGAGCATGTCGTGCTCTGAAAGCGTCCGGTCCGCGGTAACTGTTACGTGCACGCCTCCCCAGACGATAGGGCAATTTACCTCGCTTCGGGCTCGCTTGGTCAGCTCGACCGCCGTGTTGCGGAACGTCGAGCACCCGATGCTGATGCCCAAAAGGTCCGGCTTGATGCGCGCGAGAAGGCCGGTGAACAGCGCAAGCTCCTTGTCGGTCGGAGGCGTTCCGTCGTTTATGTTCAGCCGCTTGAAGAAAATGATCGAGGCGTCAAACCCCTTCGACTTCAACAACGAATGAATGTATCGAACGCCCGAGAGCTCGGTGTTGTAAAGAGCAACCAGACAGACCTTGAACTTCGTCACCTCGCGGGACCTATAACACGTTCTTCTGGCGCCTCATCTGGCCTCAGGAGGTATTGCGTTGCATCTGCGCCGCAGTTCAAGAGCAGGTCAATGGCCGACATGTGCGACTCGAAACCATCATAACACTGACGATAGATCGGATGCGTGTAATTGTGAAACTCCAGCTTGATCTCGTTGGCCTCAAACGGCTCAGGCGCCAGGTATGTGCGTCCCATGTCCCCGTTCAGGTAGTGGTCAGCGCCAACCATCTTGCATATCTCAAGGATCAGGTCCGCCTTCTTGTCGGCCGGCGATAAGGTTGACGCCATCACGTAGTTCGTGCCCAGCTCAAAAGCACGGTCGAGCATCTTGATTAGATACATGTCGAGGTCCAGCAATCTGGCCCACTTCCGGCCGAGCGCCTCGTCAAGCAGCGGCCAAAACTCCTTCAGATAGGGCGCCCTCGCATAGCAGGTCCTGATCGCAGCGAGGTGCTTGTGCGCCCAATTCCGCGTGTTGTCGATCATCGTCTCGTCAACACGCTGCGTGAACCTGCCCTTCGTTAGCACCGGCACAGTTAACCACTGCCAGCCCGTCTCCGTCCGAATCCGATTACGGTTGCGCCACGAGCGCTTGTCGAACTGGACGCAGTCCAAGATCACGAAGATGTCCGATTTCGCCGCCAGGTCAAAAAAGCCTATCCAAGGCAGATATCCCGGCTGGAGTATCACAGCCCTCATGCAACTTAGGTTATGTGCTGCGCCGGTGATGGTCAACAGGATTTGCTGGCCGAGCGCTTCTTATTGTGCTCTGAACTTAAAACCGGTAAAAAGAGACTATTATGCCCAATGATCCGCGGGACGCTCTCAATAAGATCGACGATGCGATTGACGAGTGGAGGAGCTTTAGGGGGCACTGGCAGTTTCTCACACATCAGGCGCTCGGCGCAGACGCATTCCTGGCGAGGCGCATCGCGCTCGTGTCGCGTCTGGTCGAGACGATCGAAGACCTCGCACCGGCCACAAGCGGCTATCACGACGAGGCCCGCGCCATTCTGAAGTCGTATGGGATTGGTGCTCCTGAGGCCGGAGACGCACTGGCGGAGATTCTCGACGCTATGCGGCAAGATATCGAGGCGCAGACAACCTGACCGCGCAATCGGGCGTTTTTGTATCCAGGTTCTTGCATGGCGCCTGGACATGGCGCAGCTCTTAGAAGGCGAACCTGCGCATCTGAACGCTCTCTAGGAGGCCAAGCATGACAAACAGAGCAGTAAGCGACGAGCCGCCGTAGCTCATGAAGGGCAATGGAAGGCCGGTTATCGGCAGAACGCCTATGACCATCGCGACGTTGACGAGAAACTGCCCTGCGATCAACGAGGCGCAGCCGACTGCCAGCAGTAGTCCGGCTCGGTTCTTGGCGTGCCTCGCGATGGAGAAGGCGATCCCCACAAGTAACATGAAGAGCCCGACCACGAGTAGGGAGCCAAGAAAGCCCTGCTCCTCAGCGTGCACCGAGAAGACGAAGTCAGTGTGCTGCGCGGGTAGAAAGTGGAGCCTGACCTGAGTGCTCTTGCCAAACCCCTTCCCGACCACACCGCCCGACCCGACTGCTATCTTGGACTGTATCGCCTGGTAGCCTGACCCGAGTTCGTCGTAGGAGGGGTCTATGAATGCGATGATGCGCCGGCGCTGGTAGTGCTTGAGAAAGAACCAGCCCGGTAAGGCCGACAACGCCCCAGCGAGAACTGTGAAAATGATAGGCCAGAGGCGGCGCTGCGCCACGAACGCCAAGACGATGAACGGTATGAGGAAAGTTACTGCGGTGCCGAAGTCGGGCTGCTTGACGATGAGTGCGGCGGGCACTGCCACAATGACGAGGCCTCCGAGTATCTGTAGCCAGGGGCGCCCGCGTAGTCGCTCCGATGAGAACAGCTTCACAAGTGCGAGGACAGTGGTGATCTTGGCGAGCTCGGACGGCTGAAACTTCACAAAGCCGAGGTCGAGCCATCGTTTGGAGCCCGCGATCGGTTCTGCAAACAGGAGGACAGCGACGAGAACTAGCGAGGCGGCAAGTTGGATCTGATATGCGGCCTTTATCAGGCGATTGTAATCCACGAACATCGTAACCGTCATGGCTACTAGACCCAACACAAGCCACCTTATCTGGCTCCTGTAAGCCATGTTTGCCTGCGATTCGACGTCGCTGGTCGCCGCGTAGATCGTCGCGACCCCAATTAGGGAGAGCGCCACAGCAACCAGTACCAGCCACCAATTGATGTTCTGGACGAGGCGTCTATCTAACACTAAACCAAAGTCCCACGTTCCAACTCACTCGTCTCAGTGCTCGCCCTCCAAATCATACTCCCGAAACGCCGCAGCAACGATCTTCTTGGCTAAGACCGCAGCCGCTTGGCCTCCTGCGCCACCATGTTCGACCAAGACAGCGAAGGCTATCTCGGGCTCATCCGCCGGGGCATATCCCATAAACCACGAATGAGGCCGTCTGTCGTAGGGTATGTCCTCGAGAATCGTCTCCTCGTCGTCAACTCGCTGAACAACCTGGGCGGTGCCAGTTTTGCCCGCTATTTTCGGGAAATCCAGCCTCGCTCGCCAGCCTGTCCCTCCCTGCCGGTTGACGACGCCGAACAGCGCGTCCCGAACTAGCTTGATGTATCGTGCATCAACCGAGACATGACCCACGACGCGCGGCCCGAACCGCTTGAGAACCTCTCCGTCCGGGGACTCCGTGCGCCAGACGACAAACGGCCTGAGGACATGTCCTCCGTTGACAAGGGCGCACAACGCGACCGCCATTTGCAGAGGCGTTACCAGAATCCTCCCCTGCCCAATCGAGGCCGCGACGACGTCGCCCGGCCAATAGTTTAGGAAATCTTGGGCAGTCGGGATGTATCCGCCTCGCTCGTGCAAGACCTCGAGGCCGGTCGGGCTTCCAAACCCAAACTCTCTCGCCATGTTGGCAATGGGGCCTATCCCGCATGCAAGCGCAGTTTTATAGAAGAATATGTTGCACGAATGGACGATGGCAGGGCTGATTGAGAGCTCCCCGTGCCCCTCCTTCTTCCAGCAATGAAACTCCCCGTCGCCCAATTTCATCACGCCTGTGCACTCAAACTGGTCATCCGTCGTTATGGCTTGTGACTGAAGCGCGGCGAGGCCCACGAAGACTTTGAACGTGGAGCCCGGGGGATACTGACCTGCAACACATCTGTTGTTCATGGGCGCATCCGGATCGTCCCTCAGTTTTTGCCAATCGTCCGGGGATATCTGACACTCGAAGGCGGCAAGGTCGAACGCGGGCCTGGAGACCATGGCCAGAATCCCTCCTGTCCTCGGGTTCATCACAACAACAGCACCCTTCTTAGCATCAAAGAGCTTTTCAATCGCGGATTGAAGCTCCAAGTCCAAGGTGAGAACGACGTTGCTGCCGGCAACGGGCACCTCCGCCCGTTTAAGTGTCCTCAGAATCCGACCCATTGCGTTCGTCTCCACCAGGCGCCGCCCATCGGAGCCCCTCAAGCATTCATCCATGAAAAGCTCGATACCTGAGCGTCCCATTTTGTCTCCCAGCTTGATGCGGCCCCCGGACCGCTCTATCTCGGCCTTGGTTGCCTCACCCAGGTATCCGACGAGATGACACGCAAGCGTGGGGTCTATGAAGCGCCGCTTGGGCCGAATCGCTACCTCAAGGCCAGGGAGGTCAACCCTGTGCTCCTCGAGAACGGAGAGGGCCTTGAAACTAACATCTTGCACGGCCCTAACGGTGTGTCCACGCATCTTGCCTCGAGAGACTTGGACGATGTTGTGCTCAGGTATTCCCGCCATTCGCGAGAACGCCTTCAAACTATCAAGGGCAGCGCGGCGAACGCTATCGACAAGAACGTCGAATGACGGCCTGTTGCCCACCAATTGCCGTCCTTCTCTATCGAGAATCAATCCCCTCAGCGCCTCGTCCACGACGATCCGTATCCTGTTCTGCTCGCTCAACTCTTCGTAGTAGTCAGCCTTCACTACTTGAAGGAACCACAACCTGGCAGCTATCAGAGTTGAGAAAATGACGAATGCTATGAAGACAAGGCCGGACTTCCGCCGCAGCCGCCTCAAGAGGCTTGCGTCCTCGCCAAGGTCAATCGGCACTTAGCGAGCCCTGGTCTATCACGTCCTCCGGGACGCGGGGAGGCTTGAAGAACCTATTTTTTGAAAGAGCCCGGAAAACGATCATCCCCAGAACAGTTGTGGAGAGCACACCAGCGATCATCAGCATTGCGAATCTTCCGGGGTCGATGCTAGACGGAGATACGGTCATCTGGAGCACATATAACAGAATATAGTTGAGGAGCGAGCAGGTAAACAGCGCCAGCAGGTGTGCCACAGGGCTGTTCGGCAGCAGTCTCTGGCCCAGAAGGCCACAGAATACACCAATTAGTGTCTTCACAAGTGCGTTCGTGCCTAGCGCACAGCCAGAAAGGCAATCCTCGAGCAGACCCGCGATGAAGCCAACGCTCATGCCTGCCCGTGCCCCTCTGACCATGCCAGTCCAAATGACAACTATCAGACCCAGATCAACAAACACCATCTCAAACGGCGAGAAATGCAGTATCGCCGTCTGGACAGTGAGAGCCGACACGACCAAAAGTGCATAGGCAATAACCTGATGGTTCGCCCCGGAGGTGCTAGACACTGTCCCCCGCTCCTGACTGCTTCTGCATGAGCAGCCGATTGTAGATCGAGAGCACGGACCGAGCCATTCGGTCCGCCGTGAACTGTTCCAATACCCTCGCTTTGGCGAATCCGCCTAACCGAGCCGCGAGCGCCTTATCCGATAGGAGCAGACCAATAGCGCGCGCAAGCGACTGCGAATCCATCGGCGGCACAACAAGACCACTGATGCCGTCGAGATTGACCTCCGCGACGCCCGTATCTAGCGCCGTGCTTACGACCGGCTTGCCACAGGCCATCGCCTCAAGCTGCGACACCCCAAACGCCTCGCTCCTGTAGATCGACGGCAGGCAGAAGACATCACAGCTGTGGTAGTAAGCTGGCAGGCTGGCCTCATCAACCTCGCCCACAAAAAAGACCTTCTCGACCAACTCGTGCGACCTGCTGTGGCTCTCAAGCTCTGCCCGCATCGGGCCGTCGCCGACAATCAAAAGCCTCGCATCAACGAGGCGCATCGCATCGATCAGAAACTTCAGCCCCTTGTAGTAGCGGAGAAGCCCCACAAATAGGACTATGCGGTCGCCGAATCTCGCTCTCAGCTCCTTGACCTTCTGGGCGACCTTATCCGTCAGGGAGAAGTGAGACACATCGATGCCGAGCGGGATCGGATGGCATTTGGTCATGAAGCTCGAAAGATACGCTGAAGACCGCGCATAACGCTCAGACGTGGGCAAGACCACATCGCAGACCTGCAAGAACCTCACCAAGAATGGCCGATAGAAGGGCAGGAACTTGGCCTGCCGAACTATGTCGCTGTGCCACGTAACGACTACTTTGCCCGTAGGCCGAACGATCAGATATGAGATGACCGCTGTTGGATTTGGAAGATGGAAATGAAGGATGTCATATCGCTTTCGGCCCAAATAATAGCCAAATGGGAGGGAGACCGGTGCGGAAAGGAACCGCCCGAGCTCTCCAACCTTTGTAACCTCGATGCCGTCTATGACCTCAAGTTCAGTCCGTAACCCCCGATTCGCGACCAGCACATCGACATTGGCAACCCTCGAAAGCCTGTTGCACAAGAGGGCGATATGCTTCTCGATCCCACCGAATATCGGCGGACAGTAATCTTTATAGACCTGAAGGATTCTCAGCATCTGTTAGCCGATCTGTGATCAAAAGCTCGCGGGGTCAGGACGCCGTGGCGCCTCGCCCACACGAGGATTGCCGTCGCAGCAACCCCGGTCAAAGCTCCAGTGCCAAGTGAGAACAGGAGGAAGTATGGCATCAGCTTCAGTATTGCCACGTGTCTCACGAATATCAGATATGCAACGAAGAACTGCGACATAGTGTGAAAATATGCCCCAACCACACTTGTTCCGACATAAGAGAGCCACCCTCCGAAACAATACCACACAACTGCCATCGAGAGGCATGATACAACGCCGGCACACAGGCTTAGCCAGAACCCAGGCGACAGAAACGTCCCGATGACGAAGGAAGCAAGCAATATCCTCGCGACGTTGACCAGAAGCGCGGCCCTCACCCCGAACGAGACTAGCACTATCAAGATCACAACGTTTGCAAGACCGAGGCGAAGCCACGGCAGAGGCGTGGGGATGAAGAGCTCCGCGGCCCTGAATGCGACGGCCAGTGCCGTCAGCATCGAGACCTGCATCATGGATGGTCGCGAGACGGATTGCGTTGTCCGGGCAGCTGGCCTATTCATTCCAAGTCTGTTCGACGAAGACTCTGTCGATCCTGTCGCCAAGCCCACAGAGAATCTCGTAGGGTATCGTCTCTGCTAGAAAGGCCAGCTCGTTCACACTGATCGACTCCGTGCCTTGCCGGCCAATGATGACCACCTCGTCGCCCAGCGAGGCCTCGCAGTGCTCCTTGATCTCAACCGCGATCATGTCCATTGAGACAGCGCCGATCACCGGCGACCGGACGCCCCGGATGAGCACCTCCGCCCGCCCTGAAAGCCGATGGCAATAGCCGTCCGCATAGCCGAGCGGCACGATCGCAATCTGCATGTTCCTCTTCGCTAAAAACTTTCGCCCATACCCAACGCTCTCTCCCGGCCTCATGCGTGCCACCCTCAGAACCCTCGACGTCAGCCTCAGCACAGCCTTAAGCGTAACGCCCGGCGGCGTCGCGCCAGTTGGAGAAAGCCCGTAGAGCATGAGGCCAGGCCGAACCATGTCATAATGCGACCGTGAGTGCTTCATGGTCGCCGCGCTGTTGGCCGCATGCACCATGGCCTGGTTGCGAAGGCCAGAGGACGCCAGAAAACTATCGAACCGGTCGAGCTGGAGCATCGCGAAGCTGCTGTCCTGGGCATCGGCAGTCGCAAGGTGTGTCATCAGCCCCACTACGGCTAACCTGTGAAGAGTCTGGAGTCTCTCGAGAAACGCCAGCCCCTCGTCATAACGCACCCCAAGTCGCATCATGCCTGTGTCGATCTTGAGGTGGACAGGCACATCCTTATCCTTGCGCCTCGCCTCACAGTCAAGCGCATAAGCCTGGTCAAGGTCGTAAATTACCGGCACCAGCCCAGCCTGGATCACCGCCTCAGCCTGCTCTGGCAGCGAGCCACCAAGAAGAACGACCGTTGCGCTCGGGATATGCTCTTTTAGGCATATCCCCTCGTCTATTGTTGCCACGCCAAACGTGCCAATACCGACTGCATGGAGCCTGTCGCAGATCGGAAGCATCCCGTGCCCATAAGCGTTAGCCTTGACCACCGGCATTATCTCTACCGACTCGCCGACCAAGAAGCGGGCCTGGGACAAATTGTGTTCAAGCGCACCCAAGCTTACATAAGCCTTAGTAACAGTGTGCAATTCCTTCAAAACCCCTGTAGAGTAAGGCAGTCAACAAGCCACGCATCAACGTGGGCTATTATCGCCGAGCGAAATATCGTGTCAAGGTTCCCAACCTCCTGGGGTTGACCCCGGATTGAAAAGGCTGTCCCCAGAGCCGTAGTGGGCATCATAGGGCCGGCTCGTATAGCCTTTGTCTCGAACGTCCGCCTTTAACTCAACCGCGTTGAAACGCGGCCGAGATGACAGTAAACCATAGCTCCTTAACAGAGCGCACGCCGCGTCAGGCCGCGGCGAGCCAAAGCGGTGTCAAGCCACCGCACTCCAAACCACCCAACACCCAAACATGCCAGCCCGCCATCCATGGACGTCCTAGCGGCAGATACGGCGCCCGTGGCAAGAAAACTAATGCGCCACGAAACCAACTGGCACCCACATTTGTTTCAGGATTAGATAGCCTCATTAAACCGCGTGGGTTTCCCGCCCCGGAGATTCATGCGGCGTGTTACCCTCCTTTTGGTTTGTGGTTTTAGGGGCGGGGACAAAGCCTCCCGGTGGCGTTCCCGCCCCGACCATTTTTGGTTGCCAGACGCAAGAGGCACGCTGACACGCGACTCAGTAGAACATCTCCCACCTGGATTGTCATTGACCTTTAGCGTGATTTCCCGCCTGGGTAAGAGTGAGATTCTCTGGTCGCGGGGAGATTGCGGAGCGCCACGCACAGTGTTAGTTTGCTGTGCGGCAAGAAAACTCTTGACTGTCATAACTCCCTATGGAGACTGATACTACGCACAGTGTTAGTTTACTGTGCGGCAAGAAAACTCTGTTGAGATCGGAGAGCGCGTGCAGTTCTGGCCTGACAGACTTCAATCGCCGGGCGCCAAAGCCAGGCGATGGTTCATTGTCGCGATCGTGCTGCTTCCGATCGCGATGACCGCCTCGGGTCTGAAAGCATACTACTTGACAGAGAGCTGGGTGTCCTTCAGACCGCAGACTTGGGGGCAGATAGCGCACTATCCAGTCGTTCTCCAGAGGCATTACGGATCGCAGTACTACCGGCCGCTAGCCGCAATGATGCAGGCGACCGAGTATAAGCTGTTCGGGACAAACACAGTCTTGCCCAGGGCGATCAACTCTGCCGTCTATGCCATGATATGCCTTCTGGTATTTCTGAGCCTCGAGGCGCTGTCCCGATCTTTTCTCGTAGGGGCGCTCGGCTCGCTGATATTTGCCGTGATGACATGCCACGTCGAGCCTGTGTTCTGGATGTCACAGATACAGGGCCTCAACTCAGCGCTGTTTGCGCTTCTTACGTTCTGGCTTGTGGGACCCGGCTACCGCAAGAGCCCATCTCGCACCAGGATTGTCCTAGCCTGCATTACATACGCAGCCAGCTTTCTCTTCTACGAGTCCGCGATCTTCATGCCGCTTCTGCTATTGATCTACGAACTGATATGGAGAGAGGAAAAGGGCAGAAGAAGTCTCTTCCGACGCCTTTTGAAGGTCAATCTGCCGCTGTGGGTCATGGCTGCCGCCCTTCTCGGCCTCAGAGCGCTGTTGCTCAGCACGAACGTCGTCATCAACAACTACTACTTCGCGTGCGTAAGGGAACTCACGTTCCTCCAGGCCATTAGGAGGCTGCCCACAATCCTCTACACAAACGTATTCCCGCTGAAGTTCTCACCCCTGCTCTGCGTAGTAGCCGTGATCATCCTTTACGTGGGTTTCAGGGCCAATTGGAGGTTGACGCTCTTCCTGGTGTTATGGATAGCTATCACGCCAGCTTTGGCGTTCCCCCTTGCGGGGGTTGGCCACCATCGCGTCTTGCTCTGCTCGTTTGGCGTCGCGGGCCTGATGGCTTATCTTCTTGTGCTGCTGCCGGAGACGATTCTCGACCGCCAAAGACGCTCCATGCTCTCCGCAGCTCTCGATTGGGTGATAGCCGCCTCAGTAATCTATTGGGTGTTCGCGCTGATTCGGGCAGGTTGGACCGATTTTTTCGCCCAGGGGGCCTCGAGCGCGAGCACCGCGACCACAAGGTATGCCATCGCCCTTGTCGCGGCCGCCGCCGTTGCGACAAGATGCGCTTTGCGCCGACGGCTTTCACCGAGAATGTCTCGCGCTCCGCTCAAGTTCTTGATCGTTGGGATTGTCCTACTATTAGTGGGCGCCTACATGGCCGGCTTCCTGAAGCTCTTCGCGATGTTTGTCGATGAGGCGAGCGAGTGTGCTCGTCTTCCCAAGGCGATTGTGGCGGCGCAGCCTGAGGTCCCGGACAACACTCTCGTTCTCATCGTCTTCCGCGACAAGTCCCTAATCGACAGGAGCTCATCTTGCTGGAACATACGGGCGCCAATACGTGCGGAATATGGCAAACGCGTCGATTCTCTGCCCTTCAGTGACTGGGTGAGCAGCTTTCAATACAAATCCATCCCGGCTGGGATGTCTGTTCGGGCTTTTGCGTTCGATGGTCAAAAGGCTCTGGAGCTCCCAGACCTCTCGGCCCGCGTGCTCGCTCGTCAGCGGTCCTACTTGAACCTGCGTCACGACGTGGTGCATGCAAGATTCGCTGACAGCACATCTCCGGGCGACCAGGTTCGGTTGCCCCTTGATACCGATGTGGGCCTGATCGACCGGCTCGATATCGTCGCTGATAGACCACTGGAAAACGTCACCGCGCAACTCGAGCTCATTTCAAACAACTCCCACACCCTGCTCACGCTTCCAGCTAGCTTCGAGGCGACCGAGGCCACCGTGCGCCTCGAGCAAAACGAGAAGTGGCTGCTCGCTGGCCACATCGACGAGGTTCGCGTTACAGTTCTCGACAGGGGTCGCAGCGTTCCAATCCGCGAGGCGCAGCTTGTGCAATCGCAGGGCTTAATCTCGAGTTCGCGGCTCACGCTTCCGCCTTGGTCAACGCAGCTTGGGCCAGCGCTGAGAAGTGACACGCCGCTGGGCAAAGTCCCTCTCATGTTCCCCACCGAGCACCCTGGCAGATACTTTGCCTTCCCCTAGGGCTCGCCGCAGGGCTAGCGTCAGCATCGCATCTCGAGACCGCTCTGGTTTGAGGCATCTCGCCATAATATCTTGATAGGCTCGCGTCGTAGCTAACGGCCATCAAGAGGGTGTCCAATAAGTCACTTCGCGTTCTTATCTTCTTATTCCACGTGCGAGCTGACCGGCATAGATTATGCCAATGTTGACAGCATCTCCAGTATGACTTATGGTAATACTGGAGGTGAGATATGCAAACTGCAAAAGTCGCAATCAGTATCAACAAAAAGACGCTCAAGCGCCTCGACCATCTCGTCAAGAACCGGGTTTTCCCCAGTCGGAGCAGGGCAATTCAAGAGGCAATTGAGGATAAGCTCAACCGTCTGGAGCGCACGCGCCTCGCGCAGGAGTGCGCGAAGCTGGACCCGGTCGCTGAACAGGCGATAGCAGAGGAAGGTCTGTTCGAGGAGCTGGCTCGATGGCCCGAATACTAAGGGGAGAGATACGGTGGGCCGACCTCAACCCCGTCCGGGGACGTGAACAAGGCGGAAAACGCCCGGTCATAATAATCAGCCACGATGTGTTCAATGAACGTTCGGGCACCGTCATCGCGATGGCGATAACCAGCCAGCCTCAACGAGCAGGCTTCCCCTTAACGCTCGCCCTGGACCCATCGAAGCTGCCCAAGCCGTCTTGGGCCAAGATAAGCCAGGTCCGAACGTTTTCGGTCGAGCGAATCGGCGATCTAGTAGATTCGCTGTCTCCTGAGCAGATGGAGCAGCTAATCGAGGGACTAAACGAGATAGTCGGCGGATAGCCAATCACTCTACAATTCTATGGTGTGATTGATTAGATCGGGGGACGCAATCGCTCGTCCCCCGCCCCCCCTCCGCGATTTTCGAAGCATGGGCCGACATATTGCTGCGCAATCTGACGGCGAGGCAGAACGGTCTGCTTCGGCTCGTGATGTGGTTACCGGGAGGTTGGGTGACAGGAACGCCGGATCCCTGCCGTAGGGGCGGTTCACGAACCGCCCTCGATCCCTAGCTGCTTGCCCCCTTCATCGCCACCGAGCCGACGGGCAGCGACTCTATCTCAAGCCGCGACAGGTCTATGACCTCGCTCGCGTGATCGACGTCGATACCAACCAGACGCCCCTCCCCGTCAAAATCCAGGACCACGCCCGGCGCCACCTCTTTCGATTCGGCGCCCGGCCTCTCGCTCAGGTCAATGTAGAGCGAGTCGGTCTCTTCATAATAATGGAGCTTCAACTTCCATCCTCCCGAAACCTTCGGTCAAAAAAGGCGTTGAGGATCGTCTCTCCGTCTTCAAGCGTGACCACCCTCAAGTACTTGCCTACTTCAGGCACAAATGTAAAGCACCGAATGCGCCCGTCCGGCTGAACTGACCGGTGAATCGGCTCGCGAATCGCTTGAACGCACCATTCTAGCCTGATATAGGGCCGTTTTCGCAGAACCTGCTCTTCAAAGTAACGAGTTGTCTTCATAAGCTCATCTTACAGGGAAAAGGCAGAAGACACGAAAGTAAGTTCATTCTTAGCTTGTCGGACTTCGCAGCAAAGATTAAATTGCCTATCGAGGAATATATATGCAATCAAGAATCACAGTTGAAATCGCCAGAGTACAGAGGTCATCGGAAGAGCTTCCCCCAAGGTGGTGCATCATACGAACGCCGCCTGGTGAACAAAGCCTGCGTCAAGACAGAGCACTGAAGCTCCACTGGAATGGTCGGAGGAGGTATATTCTGGTCCAACGCATTCATAGCGGAGGCGGGAATTCAAACTTACCTTGGGTGAATCTGTCTGAATCTGATCAGAAAGCGCTCAGGTTCAAGGTGGGTCCCAGAGATTGCACCCAGACTGCAGCAAAACTCATTGGTGCGACCATCTCATGGTTACTGCGAGTACGCTTCATCCATGCTCAGTTGTTCAGCCTTGCGCTTCTCAGTTTTCTTGCATGCTCATCCGTGTTGTCTTTCTGGCATTTCTATGCATGGCCCTCGCCCAAATTTAGCTTTGTACTGGAGCTTTACTCAGCCTTAATCGGCTTGTTTGCAGGCCTGATGCTTATGTGGGGCTGGCAGGAACGAATCAAAATGGAGGACAGGTATCATCCCATAATTTACGGTGGCTCAGGAGGGGGCACAGATAACATCACCCCGACTGCCCTCTATAGGCTCTGGATGCGCAAACAGAAGGTGGCCATAAATGTGGGATTTGGCTTTCTGCTCCTCGCGTTCCTATCCACCCTTTTTGCCTCGTTGCTAAAACACTTCGGGCTTTGAATCGGTATAGCTGAACCGCGAATCACGGTTCTTCGAGGCTGGCCCGTCGCCCCTCCTTCCTCTCAGCCAGGAATTCCCTAAACGGACGGGAGGCTCATCACGGCGCTGCTCGATCAGGTCTTCGTCCGACATAGAGACTTCTATCTCTATCCTGTCCTCAACGTGTAGCCGGATGGCGTCCTTGATGTTCTCGAGGGCTTCCTCGTAAGTATCCCCTTGGGTGTAGCAGCCCTGGAGGTCAGGACACATTGCGAACCAGCCATCCTTATCTTTTTCTATCACTACAGCGAATTGGTGCCTTGTCATTTGCCAACTCCTTTCTTTCTCAGCGGAACGCTTGGTCTCGATCGAGTATTTCTCCGAGCCCTTCATGCTCGGCGCTTATCGGCGATCGCGTCTTGACTCCTCATCATATTTGCCTCCGAGTTGTGTTTGTGCCATCAAAATCGCATCTCCACGATAGTGCCGACTATATGACCTTGCTTCAAGCGAAAAGAGCGAGCGCATGGCACAGAAGCAGCGGAGGGGTTCGGGGACACGCTGTGGCTGTCCCCGAGGCAATACACTCCTTTACGTCTCGTGTCGGGGGGGGCCTTCTGCGGCGCAGGATGCCGGTCAGGCGCCCTTGTGCAGCTTGACGACCAGGTCCGCGAGGAGGCCGAGCACGCCGATGATGACGCCGGTTAGTAGGATGACTATCTCCGACTCTTTGAAGTCGTGCAGGATGAACGAGTCGTAAAGGCCCTTGATGACTCCAAGCGTCAAGAACAAGACCGAGAGTGGGACAAAGACCTTCAGCGGCTTGAAATACATGATGGTCTTCATAATGAACATCAGGTAGCCGTAGGTGTCCGCAATGGGGTGGAAAGTCGATCTGCCCGTTCTGGGCCAGTAGTCGATCGGGATGAACGCGACGTCGCGCTTCTCGCTCAGAAACGCCAGGGTCATCGTTCCCACCCAGGAATGACCTTCCGGTGTGATGTTGAGGTATCTCATGACGACGTCCTTCCTCATCGCCCTGAAGCCCGAGTTGAGGTCCTCGATGTGCTCAGACGTGATGTATTCAGCAAGCCTGCGGATTATTTCCTTGACAGGTTTTCTGAGCCATGGGACCGTTCCCGCCTCGTTTGTTCTGGCGCCGATGACCATGTCGTAGCGGTCCATAAGCTCCAACAGTCTCGGAATGTCTTCGTTCGGATACGTGTTGTCTGCGTCCGTCATGACTATGATCTCGCCCGAGGCGGCCCTGACGCCGTTGGTTCGTGCTACTCCTACGCCCTTATTCTCCGGATGGCGAAGAACCGTAACGCCCATGGCCTCCGCCAAATCGCCCGTCCCATCCGTTGAGCCGTCATCGACCACGATCACCTCGTATGTGTAACGTGAAGAGTCCATCGCGGCGATTATCGCCTCGAGGTCGGTCTCAATGGCGCCGGCCTCGTTGTAGGCGGGAACGATTATGCTGACGTAAACATCTTCGTTGGTCACAAGTTAAAAAGAACCTTCAATGTGAGAATTGAGCCAAATACCTGGACACGCAATTGGACGCCCCAATCTAAGCCTAGTCCGGTTGGTTGTCAACGGTTGGCAGCAGACAAAAGTCTCGATACTCCTCGCAGGAGTTTTCGTATTTCCCTGTGCTGGTTGACGGGGTGTGTGGCTATATGGTGGGCTTCAGGGCATGAAGGAAGTGGGATGCAGTTCTGGTGGCTATTGCTTGAGTCCCCTGAAAGGGGACCACGTGAGTAGCCCCGTGTGAAACGCGGGGTATATAGCCGACTACACTGCTCCTAGCTACCCTCGCCATCCGCCAATCGCTTTGCGATTGGCGGATGGCGAGGGGATTTCTTGGTTGTCGCCCATTTCGATCCGCAGGTTGCACCTGCGGCTACTCAAATTATGCCCCTTTGGGGCATTCAGGCATGGCCGTCGAATTTCATCGACGCCGATTCTCAGATTGTTGAGGTTTTGTAGCGCATGACCCCTAATCCAAGCCCTGACTGCGAGCATCAAAGCGCCCAAATCGAGTGATTACGAAAACTCCTGTACTCCTCGGCCTTGATAGGACGGCTTTATCGCTTTATGGCTTGGGAAAGGTGGGATTTGTGTTAGGCCAGCTCTTGCCCAACCAGCCGAAGCGAAAGCTATTACGAAAAATTCTCTAACAAGAGCTTGACATAATTCGTCTTTAGAGACATCTTCGTTGCTAAAATGGTTGCATATAGGTTGTAAATGGGCAACATGCCGTATATGTTTAAGTCAATTGGTTCGATCTTTGTGTAAAGATGAACTAAAGGATTTGGAGTTATTTGACGGAAGGAGGTGAGAGCATGAATCGTAAGGACGCTGTTAACCACATGGCAGCCAAGGCGAACATTACCAAGGGACAGGCAGATGCCGCGTTGACCGCTTTGCTAGACGGAATCATTGACACGCTCAAAGGCAACGATAAGGTGACTTTCATTGGATTTGGCACCTTCATGGTCAAGAAGCAGAAGGCTCGCAAAGGTTTCAATCCCAACACCAAGAAACCAATGACCATTCCAGCTTCGAAGAAGGCTAAGTTCAAAGCAGGCTCAAAGCTGCAGGAGGCTCTTACCTAAGAGCAGGTCATATCTTGTGCGGATTTGCGCAACCGAGGATGTGGATGCTGGCGGCGCCCAGGGTCACGGGGTGACCTCAAGCGCCGCCATGTTCTTGTGCCTACGGCAGCTCCTCTGTGGACAAGACAAGTATTCTCTTGTGCCTGTCCAACGGTGATGTCGAAGCACTCAACGTTTCCACCCCACATCGAGCAGGTTGCTGACGCTACCGCAGGCCTTGTCCTCACCAAACTAAGAGGCGATGTCTCGACCAGACAGTTCTTCAGGTTAGAGTTTGCCGATACGGAGAAGGCTCAACGGTTTCTCCAAAGCTGCTCCGAAGCCGCAGAACTGGGCCAGGATTTCGGCGGCCTGGACAGGCCTCAGGAATGCTCCCTAATCGCAATGTTGCTGCCGGGCAATGGCTCGGCTAGAGCAAGCCGCATCATCGTGGATGTTGGGCGCTACATCGAAAACTGTGGTGTGCCAGTGCCGAAAATGTATCTCGCCATCCACCACCTGGGCTTTCTTGTCATAGAGGACCTGGGGGATACGAGGCTTTTCGATCTGATCGGCCAGGCCGGCACGGAGAACGTCAAGGACATCTACCGAACCGCTATCGAATATCTCGTTTACATGCAGTTTCCGCCCCCGGAAGTCCCCCGAGACTGCACGGCCTACAGCTACTCATTCTCAGCCGATCGATTCTTATGGGAGTTGAACAGCTTCTTAGACTCATTCTCGCACATCGTGCTACGGAGAAAGTTAAGCCGGTCGGAAAGAAGCATCATCGAGAGAGACTTCCAGGCGATATGCAGGGAGATGATGAGCCAGGAACTGGTCTTTACGCACCGCGACTACCACTCGCGCAACCTCATGATTAGAAACGCCAGGCCTCATGTGATCGATTTTCAGGATGCGCGGCTAGGCCCGATTCTCTACGACATTGCCTCGCTCATCTTTGACCCTTACGTGCCGCTTGAGCGTGACGATCAACAGGAGCTCTTTGACCATTATTTCTCGCTACTGCCGGCAAGGCCTCGTAACACTCTGCGCCGGCTTGGCTTGAGCAGGGCGCTTTGTGTGTGCGCGGTCCAAAGATGCCTCAAGGCGGCAGGCACCTATGTATCCTTGGTTGGGCAGCGAGGCGAGTCTGAACTCGTGCGCTATGTCCCACGCGCGCTCGCAAACGCCCTTAAGGCCGCCCGGCGCTGCGCGGGTTTTGTTGATCTATGCAATATGCTGGCGCACTGGCTTGATGCTGCCAATGAGTTCATTAACCGGCGTATGAGAGACGCTGGAAGCGATCGAGATATAAGCGTTGACTCGGAAACGCCGTTTGATAAGATTGATAATGAGTCTTGAACTCTTGGCGGGTAGCGGTTTTTAGGGCTTGCTGTTTTTTGCACTGGTCTCACAAGGTAAGGGAAGGCATTAAGAGTTGAAACGTTTGGGCAAGATGTCAAACGCTGTCAGCAGTCAGAACCGACAGGAACCTGAGCTCTTATCTCATGCAGAGAAAAAAGTAACCAGCGACCTTGCTGAGCTGGCCGCGGTCCGCGACTTCGTCCGACACGTCTGTGATGCCTCTGTGCTCGATGAGGAAGCTACCAACTTGCTTGAACTAGCTTTGACTGAGACCACGAGCAATATCATCAGGCATGCGTATAATGGGCGCACCGATGGGCGCATTGAGATATCAGCTGACACCTATGCTGATCGGGTTGTGATGAAGTTATATCACTGGGGCGTCGAGTTTCACCCCGAGCCCCAGCAGTTGCCGATGTTGGACAAGGGTCGTGAGGGCGGTTACGGGCTTTACATCATCGAACACAGCGTAGATAAGGTGATGTATTTGCGGGGAAAGGATGGTCGGAACTGCATTGTTCTGGCTAAATATAGGAACGACGGTCAGAAAAAACAGAATCGCAGGAAATTCAGCCAAGGAGCAATAGTAATGGAACTGAAGGTTGAGAAGGTCGGAGATGTTTCTGTTGTAAAGCTGCCAGGACGCTCTCTGGAGGCGAGTAATGTTGAAGAGTTCAAGCGGGATATCTTGCCAATCCTGAACGAGAGCGGCCAAGTTGTTCTAGACATCGGGAACCTCGATTTTGTCGATAGTTCTGGGCTGGGCGCTTTTCTTTCCTGTTTGAGGATATTGAACGCGAGAGGAGGCGACCTGAAGATAGCAGGGATGACCAAGGCGGTCCGCGCCCTGTTTGAGGTAGTCAGAATGCACAGAATCTGCGAGTCTTTCGAAACTGTTGACGAGGCGGTCAAGGCCTTCGAATAGGGCTGCTTGACTGACGAGCGGCAATGGGCGCCGACAGCGCATACAGGTGGTCTGTAGTGAATGCGGCTTGTTAGTCATACAATGAGCGGAGATGATAACGGACGTGAGAAGTGAAGTATCAGCTGCGGCGTTTGAGCGGTCAGTTCGACAGCATATCAAGTTTTCTCTGGGCAAGGCTCTCAAGGAGGCACGAGCAAAAGACTTTTTTTGGGCCGTCTCTCTTGCCGTCAGGGACCTGCTCGTCGATAGGATGCTCAAGACCAGACTACGCCACAGTAAGGCCGACGCCAAAAGGGTGCACTACCTTTCCGCCGAGTTCCTCATGGGCCGCTCACTTGGCAATAACCTCTGCAATCTGGGTCTCTCCGACATCTGCCAAGATGTCATTCTCAAGCTCGGCGCAGACCCTCTAGCGGTTGAGAACAGTGAGTTCGACGCTGCGCTCGGCAATGGCGGGCTCGGCCGGCTGGCGGCTTGTTTTCTTGATTCTCTGGCGACGCTCGACTTACCGGGCTACGGCTATGGTATCAACTATGAATATGGGCTGTTCAGGCAGGAGATAGCCGACGGGTATCAGAAGGAGAAGCCAGACAGCTGGCTTGCCTACAAGACGCCGTGGGAGCTCGAGCGATACGGCAAGGCCTGCCCCGTGCCAATCTACGGCCGGGTCGAGAACTATCGGGCCAAAGATGGCGCCGACAACCCGATGTGGCTGGATTGGCAGCTCATCATCGGCGTGCCCTACGACATGCCAATAGCCGGTTACGGAGGTGAAACTGTCAACTGCCTCAGGCTTTACTCCGCCCGCGCCTCTCAGGAGTTCGACATGGAGATATTCAACGATGGGGACTACTTCAAGGCGGTCGAGCAGAAGATCGGCTCCGAGACCGTGTCGAAAGTTCTGTATCCCTCAGATGCCAAGGCCGAGGGCCGCGAATTGCGACTCATACAGGAGTATTTCCTTGTAGCGTGCGCGGTCAGGGACATCGTCAGGAGATACGAGATCGCACACGCATCCTTCGAGATGTTCCCCGAAAAGGTCGCCATCCAGCTTAACGACACGCACCCTGCGTTGGCAGTTGCGGAGCTTATGCGGATACTTGTTGACGAGAAATCGGTGCCATGGGAAAGCGCGTGGGACGTCACTTGCAGGACAATGGCCTACACAAACCACACTCTGCTGCCAGAGGCGCTCGAGAGGTGGCCTGTCGCGTTGTTCGAACGAGTTCTGCCACGCCACCTACAGATCATCTATGAGATAAACCGCTGTTTCCTGGATGACATCGCCACACTCTACCCCGGCGATGTGGACAAACTCCGCCGAACATCGATTGTCGAGGAGGGCGAGCAAAAGCAGGTTCGAATGGCGCATCTCGCCACAATCGGAAGCCATTCCGTCAATGGCGTCTCCGCCCTTCATTCGGGACTCGTCAGGACAGTTCTCTTCCCCGACTTCTACGAGATATGGCCAGAGAAGTTCAACAACAAGACCAACGGAATAACGCCTCGTCGGTGGCTGAAACTTGCGAACCCCGGGCTGGCAGACCTGATCACGGAGCGGATTGGCGATGATTGGATCAAGGACCTCGACCAGCTAGCCAGGCTCGAGCCCTGCGCAGACGACGCGGGGTTTCAGGAGCGATTCCGACGAGTCAAGCTTGCCAACAAGGAGAGGCTAGCGAAGGTGATCAAGGACACTACCTCTGTCGTGGTGAACGCGAACTCCCTGTTCGACGTGCAGGCAAAGCGGATTCACGAATACAAGCGCCAGCTACTGAATGTCCTGCATATTATTCGCGAGTATTTGATCCTCGTGGAAGACCGAAAGGTCCCCGCCGTCCCTCGCACGTTCGTTTTCGCCGGCAAGGCCGCGCCCGGATACTGGGTTGCCAAGATGATCATCAAGCTCATAAACAACGTGGCGCGCGTCATCAACAATGACCCGAGGGTAGATGGCCTTCTAAAAGTCGCCTTCGTCCCTGACTACCGCGTCTCGCTCGCTGAGGTGATCGTGCCAGCGACCGACCTGAGCGAGCAGATATCTACCGCCGGCATGGAGGCCTCGGGCACAGGGAACATGAAGTTCGCGCTGAACGGGGCGCTGACCATCGGCACGCTGGACGGAGCGAACATAGAGATTCGGGAGGAGGTTGGAGAGGACAACATCTTCATTTTTGGCCTGAAAATCGCTGACGTTCAGAGGCTAGACCGGGAAAGGTCATATAACCCGCGGGAGCACTACCAGACGAATCCGGATGTCAAGAGAGTGTTGGATTCGATCAACGGTGACATGTTCTCGGCCAACGAACCCGGCCTGTTTAGGTGGGTATTTCACAACCTTCTTGACCACAACGACAGATACTACCACCTCGCCGACTTCCCGTCCTATCTCGAGGCGCAGCGCCGTGCCTCGGAAACGTTCGCTGATGTCGCCACTTGGACGAAGAAGGCGATACTGAACGTGGCCCGGATGGGCAAGTTCTCGAGCGACCGCTCCATCCGGGAGTACGCGCAGGATATCTGGCATATAAAGCCAGTTTTATCGACGCGCCGGCGCTGATCTGTGTTGTCCCTGGTAATCAACGTTCTAGACCGATAACAGTCAATCTCATTTCGGGGGCTGCGGGAGACCTTGAACTTTAAGCCCCGCACCATAGAATCTATTGCCATGAAACCCAAACCCGTCGTCGGTATCGAGGTTCATGTCCAGCTCAAAACCGCGAGCAAGATATTCTGCTCGTGCAGCACCCAGTTCGGCGCCAAGCCAAACTCCAACACCTGTCCGGTTTGCCTGGGTCTGCCGGGCGTGCTTCCCGTTCTCAACAAAAGGGCAGTTGAGCTGGCGATCAAGGCGGCCCTCGCCCTCAACTGCAAGATAAGTCCACGGAGCCAGTTTGCCCGCAAGAACTATTTCTATCCTGATCTCCCGAAAGGCTTTCAGATCACGCAGTTCGAGCTGCCGCTCGCGACAGACGGCTACATAAGCATCGATGTTCAGGACGAGGCGGGAAACGTCAGGCAGAAACGCATCCGCATAAACCGCCTCCACCTCGAGGAGGACTCTGGCAAGTCGCTGCATAACGAGCAGGTCAACCTCGAGGGGACAAG
The DNA here is from genome assembly GCA_035527515.1 of bacterium. Lineage (NCBI taxonomy): Bacteria > bacterium. The sequence continues at coordinate 29,793 of DATLAJ010000057.1, read as the reverse complement.
CCTGATCGATTTCAACCGCTGCGGCGTGCCTCTCATTGAGGTAGTGAGCGAGCCAGACCTCGAAAGCCCAGAGGAGGCCCGACAATACCTGCTGAAACTCAGGACGATCATGCGATACTGCGGCGTGAGCGACTGCAACATGGAGGAGGGCAGCCTCAGGTGCGATGCGAACATATCACTTCGCAACGAGGACGGCAGCCTGGGGACCAGATGCGAGATCAAGAACCTCAACTCGTTCAGGTTCGCCAAGCGCGCGCTTGAATACGAGATGATGCGGCACCAGGACGTCATCGAGGCCGGTGGGGCAGTCGAGCAGGCGACCTATGGGTTCAATGCCGCCTCAGGCAGGACTTTCCTGATGAGGAGCAAGGAGGAGTCACACGACTACAGGTATTTCCCGGAGCCTGACCTGGTCTTTCTCGACGCGAACGACGAGTGGACAGCGGAGATAGGGCGGACGCTGCCGGAGCTCCCGGATGCAAAGCGCCGGCGACTGATCGAGCAGTATGGCATTTCCGACTACGACGCCTCTGTCCTCACGGCCAGCCAGGAGGTCGCGGACTACTTCGAGAAAGCCGCCTCGCTTCACGGCGACGGCAAAGCGGTCAGCAATTGGGTCATGGGATCAGTTCTCCGGGTCGTCAAAGAGCGCAACATCAGCATCAATGAGTGCCCAGTATCGCCCGAACATCTGGCCGAGCTTCTCGCCCTGGTTAAGGACGGCAAGATCAGCGGCAAGATCGCGAAGGATGTCTTCGAGCAGGTCCTCGAGACGGGCAAAGCTCCCAAGACGATCGTCACCGAACAGAATCTGTCAACGGTTTCGGACGAGGGCCTCATCTGCGACATAATCCGCGAGGTCGCCGATTCAAGGCCGGACCTCCTTGCGAAGATAAAGAAGGGCAAGCTCAACGTGCTCGGGTTCTTCGTTGGGCAGGTGATGAAGCGCACCAAGGGGCAGGCTGATCCCGAGACTATCAATCGCCTCGTTAGAGAAGTAATTGTGGAGAATAACAAATAGAGGGAGAGAAAGATGGCAATTGAGAACCAGGATTCCGTTCACGAGGAGCGCATGCGCATCCTGAAGATGGTCGAGGACGGCAAGATATCTGCGGACGATGCGGCTGGGCTGCTGAAATCCGTTGGAGGCGGCGCGGTTCACTTCACGACGGGCACAAGTTCCGCTGGAGCCGTCAAGGTTAAAGACAAAAAATCGCTCAAGGGCAAGAAGCTACGGATACAGGTCTTTGAGGGCGACCAGGAGAAGCCCAAGGTGAACATCAAGCTTCCGCTGTCGCTGGCCAAACTCGGTGGGAAGTTCCTTTCCAAGGCGGGCAAGACCAAGATCGAGGGACTCGACATAGACATTGAGGCGCTCGTGGCGCATCTGGATGACCTCGAGGACGAGAACATCATCGAGATCGAGGACGAGAAGGGCAAGACCCGCGTCAACCTATTTATTGAGTGAGCGGGGAGATTTCTCTGTGCTCGGCCCCAGCTGCCGTAATTGCCTGCAACATTCGTCCGCCGGGGCTGCGCGATTTGGGCCTTAATACCCGAGCTGCTCGAGCTGCTTGAGATTGCTCAGCGTGCCCGCGGAATCCGGCTTCAGCTTAAGCGCCGCCTCCCACTCGCGCCGCGCATCTTTGTATTGCTTGCGCTTAGCATAGACGACGCCAAGCGCATTGTGCGCCTCGACAGAATCAGGATCGATCGAAAGCGCCTTCTTGAACGCCGCCTCGGCCTGCGGCAACCTGCCAGTCTGGTCGAGCAGCATTCCCATCTCAACCATCGGTTGCGGGCTGTTAGGCCTGAGCTGTGCAAGGCGCTTGCACACCTCAATCGCCAGCGAATAACGCTTGGCAGCGACGAGGGCTCTCATCCTCCTCTGGAGCTGATCAGCCGAAAGGCTCTCAAGGTCCTCCGTCCCTGACGCCTCGCCCTCTGCCAGCAGCTCCACGGCCAAGCTGCTCTGACTCAACCGCGCATCCCTCGTCGGAAGGTCAGGATCGAGCGCAAGCGCACGCCGCATCGCATCTCTTGCCGCGTCTTCATCCCCCATCTTCTCCTGAAGAAGCGCTATATCCGCGTAGGCCAGAGCAAACGTGGGACTCACCGCCACAGAACGCCGATACGCAGCGAGCGACTCCTGGTATTCGCCGGCAAGCTCGTGCACGATGCCAAGATTGCGAAGCGAGTTCGGGTCGCGAGGCGCTAGCTTTGCGATCTGGTTCGCCGTCCCTATCGCTTTCTTGAAGTTTTTGAGCCTGACCTCGATGTTGACGCAGGCTTTGAGGGCTGGCAGGAACGTGGGGTCTGCCCGGCGCACGCTGTCAAACGCGTCGAGCGCCTCGCGAAGCCTCCCCTCGCGCTCGAGCAACATGCCGAGGTTCATGCGGACGAGCTGGTCTTGGGGCCTGATATCTGCGATCTTTTTGTACTCTTCTATTGCAACTTGTGTCTCTCCGCAGCCAACAGCCTTCTCCGCCAGCATTGTGTGCAGGATCATAATGTCCCCCGCAGTCCTGCTTGAATCGCTCCATAACCTCTTCCCCTTGTCGCGATCGCCCTGCCAGTAGTAAGAGTCGCCGAGCTGTAGCTGCCAAACCATGGCCACGCACCGAGACGTGTAGTCCTTGAAGATGGTGGGGTCTTCGAGGCTCCTGCTGACGAGAGTATCGGGCACATCTCGCTCACGTTCAGAGAACTCGCCCGCATCTTTGGCCGGAACGAGCAGCGTTGCGACGCCGACCGGCTTGAGCTTGAACTCCTTGATGCCGCCGAGATCGACGCCCGGCACGTAGCATATAGGCCTCGTCTCCTCCCCAAACAGCCGATGCTCCGCCTGCAACTGAGCGACCTGGCGCTGCTTTTCGGGCATCAGCCTCATGTCCTTGACGTAAAAATCACGCCTCAAGATGCCTGAGCGGTCGATTACTTCGATGTTTGGACAGGTGCGCTCGACATCCTTCAGAAAGAGCAGCGTGAAGACCTCCATGTCCCGGTCAACGAAAACGATGGCGTCGTCGCTTGGCAAGCATTTAATGACGTTGACGCCGTAGTCGTATGTGAGGAAGTTGCGGCTCTTGTCGTTGTAGAAGTAGTTGGCAAACAACGGCAGCGCACACACCAAGACCGCTAAGGCGATGGCCGCAACAGCGGACATGCTGCGCGACTTTATCAGGTCACAAACCTTCCGCAGCACGGATGAGGCGCCGAGGGCGAGGAAGATGGCGGCGACGGCGAAGGATGGGATGAAGAAGACCTCGACTAGGGACTTGTCGCGGGGGATGAGCCTGTAATTGGTATATAGGATGAAGAACAGGCTGCTGAGCAAGAAGCACGCAAGAAGCATGAGCAGCGCCTTGTTTCGGCGTCGGACCGCAGCTGCGAGCCCGATTGCCGAGAGGATGACGCCCAGCGGCGTGAACTGTCTGACGAGCATGGAAGCGTAGAAGCCCAGCTGTTTGATGACAAGGGCGAACGTTCGCTCAGTGTGACTCGAACTGCCGTATTCGCGGCGTAGGATATGGTCCCAAAATCGCGAGAGCGTCTCTGGCATGCCCCAGTTGAGCGGTGGGTTGGTCGAGGCGCGGAACGCGAGATAGAGGTAGGCCGATGCCCCGAGAACGCCGAGCACCGTTGCGCCGAAGACTACGCCGCTGTTTCGGAGCAGTCGGGGGGATCTGTATATTACATAGACGACTAGCGCTGCGAGGATTAGGGCGACTGTGTGGTGGCTCGACAGCCCCAGGCCGCCTATGAACGCAGCGGCAAGGAGCAACCTGTGGTCCCTCTTTCCATCTGGTTCACGCTGCCACAGCACAACGAGATAGAGTATCAAGAGAATCATCAGAAGAGTAAGCGCATAGACCTCTGCGATCGTTGTCTGCGACCAGAAAGTGAGGGAGAATGTGAAGGCAACGGCAGCTATCGTCGAGCCCAGGACAGCGAAGCGTGGCGGCGGGTTATTACGGCGATCGCTTTCGGATACGCAAAGGCAGATTCTGAAGAGAACGAACACACTCGCCGCCCCGAACAGCGCCGAGGCGAGGGCACACCGTTCGGCGAGCGAGCCAAACGGGAAGACAATGCTTGTGAGCCTGATCAAGATAACGAAGATCGGGTAGCCCGGCGGATGAGGTATGCCCAGGCAGCTTGCGGCCGTGACGAGCTCCCCGCTGTCGCCGACATAGATAGTGGGGCAGAGGGTCTTCAGATAGGTGAAGAACGCCAGCAGGAACAGCATAGGCCCGAGCGCCGACCTGACCGCACTAGGTCGGTTGTTTCGGCGTGGGCCCCCGCTGAAAGATGACAACCTATCCAGCGGCCCTAGGGCCTTCTATTGGGTCACGACAAGGTACGGGAAGAATGTGCTGTAATTACCGTCCTTGTCGGCCACCTGGACCTCTATTAGATGATGGCCTCGCTCGCCGCCAGCAATATGGCAGTTCGCCCCGTAGTAGCCTCTCTGTCCATCAGCAGTAAGCCGGCTGAGTTCGACGCCGCCAAACGAGAAATCACCATGGTCCTGAAGCGATCTGTGCGCCTCGACCGAGGCGATGTTCGAGAGGCCATCTGGATCATTAACTATGACGTTCAAAAAGAGCGTGCCACCCGTATTCTGGTCGATCTTGCAGTTGCCATAGCCGGCCATGAGTATCTCTGGCTCAGGGCCGACATCTCGGCTGGTGACCCCGCGTATTGAATCTAGGATGTAGTTCTGTAGGTTGAGGCTCAGATTCGATGCGGGCTTGCCGCCGACCGGCATGACCTCGCTGTTCGAGACTGCCGCGGACGATACGCCTGCAAGTCCCGGGAGGTCGAACCGCGGATAATCATCGATCGTGACATAGGGCCAGACGTTGCTCGTGTTGCCCTCGGCGTCGGTCGCCACCACCTCCAATAGGTAGCAGCCGGCAGGATAGCCCGGCTCAACATCGACGAAACAGCCGTAAACCCCATCTCCAGCGAGACCGTCCTGAGACTGGCCATCGTCGTTGAGTGGGACAAGTGGCTCGCCGTCGTAGCACAGTTCAACCCGTGCGATGTCGTCGTCCGGGTCGGTGCAATAGGCCACAACGTGCAGCTTGCCGCCAAGCCGCTGAGAGACGTGAGAGCCGAAATAACCGGCCATCCAGACTGTTGGAGGCGCGGAGCGGGTGAACGGCGGTGTTCCTGGCGAACCCTCCTCGATGTTTGGGCCATCGATTGAGCCGACCGCGGGATACCTTGTCGTCTTGCTTGTCGCATCGGCGAACAGGTAGTAGTGGGTGTGTTCCCCGGGCGTGAGCATTATGCGAGCGGAGTAGTAGCCGTCTGCCGCCTCCCCGGAATCGAATGCGAGCGCATACTCGGCGTCGTCCACGATTACCTTTGCCACCGATGGCGGCTCCTGCTCGCGGTCGAAGTAGTGGATCTTGAACGTATATCGAGTTGTGCTCTTGCCTGAAGGCGCGCAAGACGCATCGGAGAGCGTGGGCGCCGTGTTGAGAACGGGCAGCTCCGCCAGCGCATAGAGCTTCTCCTCGGAGCCGAAATAAACGCTGCCGTCCGGGCCGATTGCGGGCGAGCTGTGGACGTTGAAGCCATATCCCGGCCTCAACGGGTCGTAGAAGCGCCACAGTAGCGACCCGTCCTTGCCCAGGCAGTAGAGGTTCCCGTCGTGGGAGCCGAACAGGATGTCCCCGTTGGCGTCGATCGCGGGGGAGGTATGGATCACGTTGTTGGCAACGTAGGTCCAATTGACCGTGCCCGTTGACGTCTCTATTGCGTAGAGGTTGTGGTCATAGGAGCCGACATAGAGCACGCCGTCATCAGAAAGCGCGGGCGAGGAGTGAACAATGTTGTCGGCATTGACGCGCCACTTCAGTGTCCCGTCGGAGTTGATGGCGAGTATCTGGTAGCCAGCGCCGACATAGGCCGTCTCGTCAGGTCCAACGACCGGCGATGAGGTAATTACCGCGCCAGTATTATAGCTCCAGCGCAGGTTGCCGTCGTGCCGGACTGCGTAGAGTTTGTTGTCGTCCGAGCCGAAAAAGACCGTCCCGTCGAACCATATCGCCGGCGAGGACGTTACCCAGCCGCCAGTGTGGAACTGCCAGCGCAGGTTGCCGTCTGACGTCATCGAGTACAGGTAACCGTCGTCGCACCCGAAGTAGATATTTCCATCAATCCCTATTGTAGGCGAAGAGTCGATCTCGCCGCCGGTCTTATAGGTCCAGTTGAGCGAGCCGTCCGGATTGAAGCTGTAGAAATAATGGTCGCCCGAGCCGACGTATAGGTTCCCGTTTTCGTCGATGACGGGCGTGCTGGCGATGTAATCCCCAGTGCTGGCAGCCCACTTGACCGTCCCATCAGTGTTCATTGCATAAACGTTGCCGTCATAGCATCCGAAATAGACGGTGTTGTCAGCATCGACCACGGGTGAGGAGATAATGTAATCGCCCGCGGTGAAGCTCCAGTTGAGCGTCGGTGCGGAGGTCGCAGCGATCGGGGACCTGCCGCTGTGAACGGGGTCGTGCCTGAACATCGGCCAGGTGTTGGTCGTATCCTCCGATAGGACAGTCGGACCGTAGAAGTATGGCGGCACGTCGCCGAGCTCGGGCAGCCGCACCGTGCCAGCGCCACCGCCGCCCTCAAACTCGAAGTAGAAGGTGTGATAGCCGACCTTCAACGACGTGGTGTATGAGTATGTTCCCTCCCACGGGTCGCCCGCCACGAGGCTCATGCTGCGTGGCATGTTGTCTATATAGAGCAGCGCAGATGCGGGAGCCGCAAGGTCCCTGTCGAAGAAGTCAACGCTGTATGTGAACTGCGTCTTGACCGTTCCGATCTCAGGCTCCACTCGGCCAAAGGTGAGCCCAATGTTTCTACCAGTCCAGAAGCAGAAGGTGTATTGAGCCTTGTTGGGGCAGAGCTCGAGATCGCCGATCTGCATCTTGACGCACACCTGCCTGTTTGCGGCGAATGACCGTCCGGGAACATAGCTGTAACGGTAGCCGTTCGCGACGTTCTCGCGGCTCACATAGCCCCCGTTGTAGTGGAGGTCTTCGCCGTCCTTCATCACGGACACGAAGCCCTCACCGTCGCCATGATCGACCTTTATCGAGACAGAATTAGTGTCAATGCCCTTGCCGACGTCCGTAACCGTCAACATGATGATAGTGGTCGTCTGCACATCGACCGAATACGGCGCAGGGAACACATCCGAGAACACCGGAGGGGCCGAATCGGCCTCGAAGTTGGGCTCGCCCTGGAATGGTTTGTAGAGGGACACGTCATATATGCCGTCTCCGCTTCCGGGTGCATCTCCCGATGGGCCATCGACGGCGCCCCACCAGTTGAGCACGGCGTCGATCTCTGCCCCCTCTTGGAGGTTCACGACCCCATACTCCTCGTTGCTGACGATGTCATTGGAGTGGATCATCGGCATCGCGCCATTGGGATCGGTAAACCCAGTGTCCGTCTCACAACGAACGCCATTGCGATTGCACATGATCGCATTGTTGAGGATGGAGGGCGAGGCCTTCGCGCTGTGCGCGTAGCAGTGGATACCCGCCCGTGAGAACATCGCGATGGCGTTGTGCTGGAGCAACGGCGAGCAGCTATCTATGTAGATCGAAGTGCCGTATTTGAAGATGCATTCCTCGATCTTGTTGTTGTCGTTCTCGACCTTGAAGTATTCCCAATCGCCCGGCTGAGGCATCGGCGTTGAGCCCGACAGAAGAACGGAGCCGCCGGCGGAATCGTCATTGAAAGAGGTGAAATAGACTCTGTCGCGGGTCGTGCCGTTGAGCTCGAGCTGACCCTTCACATAAATGCTCATCCCCTTGGCGAACTTGACTATCGTTCCAAGAGGGACTTCCACGACCGTATCCTTCACGACGAACTCGTAGGGGTCTCCGCCTTGGGCGATGCCGGACACGTCGGAGCCAACCACAATCGAGGTTCTGGTGTTGGACACTATCTCGAACTGTTCGGGCCGGTCGGTGTTGGGAGTCAGCATCGAGCCAGTCAGGACGTTCGCCTTCCAGTCGGCGGTCTCGTCAACGAGGGTGTCCAGGATGCCATCAAGCGTGTCGCTCGAGATGATGGCAGTAGAAAGCCCGTTGGCGGCCCTGTAGCCTCCCGCCACCACCACGGGGTCTATGACCACGTAAGGATAGTGATAGCCGGTTACATCATCCCACGTCGCTCCCCGGCCGCGTATAGTCCCGCCTATCGCGACGGCTCGGTAGGAGTTGCCCATCAAGGTGTTGTTGATGTAAACAGGGTCGCACGTCCCAAGAAGCGTCAATGGATAGCCATGATTACTAAGCAGCCTGTTGCCCTGAAGCGTCGGCTCGCACGGGCCCAAATAATCGCGCCCCGTCTCGAGGCAGATGCCACCGCCCTCGTAAATGCCGCTTGCCGCATCGACCACGTGGCCGCAGTCCTGTATCACGTTTCGCGATATTTCCGGCTTTGCTGCGTGCGACTCGGCATATACATAAAGACCATAAAGATAGAAGTTGGAGACCGTGTTGTTGATGATTGTCGGACAGCACTGATCGATCTTGACGAACGTCCCGTAGCTGAAGTTGCTGTTCTGGATCAGGCAATCCTCGCAGCAAATCCTGAACTGATACCAGTCGCCAGGAGCGGGGTGGCTGTTGCTGCCAGGCACCCTCAGCCCGTAAACGTCGTTATGAAGCGATGTGAAATAGCTGCGGGATGCGGACAGGTTGGAGGTCTCGATCGTCCCCAGAATCTCGACGCTCGTGTCCGCGCTGAACTTGACAACGCAATTGGGCGGCACGGATAGGTCGCAGCCATCGGCGATGACGAGGTCTTCCAGAACTATGTAGGGGAGATGTTGGTTTGTCGGCGAGACCTGGTCCGAGGCCACCGCTCTGTCGTCAACGAGCGGGAGGAAGTAGTCCACGTATTTGTAAGCGCCGGTATCATCGTCCAGCTCGCCAGGCTTGACATAGCCCTTTATGCCGATGGCCGAGACGAAGCGGTCATCATCCGCCCTTTGCCGAATCAGGTTACCATCAGGGACCGGATTCTCCGGTGAGCCCCCGACGTCGAGCATGATCGGCAGAGTGTTCTCAAACACTATTGGCAAGCTGCCCCGAGCGACGCTGCGATCGGTGCTCATAACAATCTGGTTGAACCGAATCAGCGGAACGCACGGGCCAAAATAGAAAGGTGGTGTGTAGCAATAGATGCCGATGCCAGCGTCATACTGGTCGTTCATGTCGAGGTCTTGATACTCCTCCTGGCCGGGGTCGAACTTCCCGTTCTCAGGATTGTCATCGGTGTAAGGCTCGCCGATGTCAAATATCTTGTTGCACTCGATGACCGGGCTGACAAGCGTGTCCTGGGCAACAATATACAGACCATATCGACTGAATTGCTCGATCAGGTTGCCGTAAAAAGTGGGCGAGCAATCATCGATCTCTATTGACTTGCCGTAGCGAAACGTGCAGCCCGAGAAGATGGCATTGTAGTTGTAGATGTGGACAGAGTTCCAATCACCTATCTGTGGCGTTCCTGAACTGTCCTCCCACGCTCCGTCAGGCGTGCTGTCGTCATTTATCGAGGTAAAAAGCGCCTCCTCCGCGACCACAAGCCCCTCAACAAATATGTCAACGTGTGAGGCAAGCTTTACTACAACCCCAGGATTGATCGTCAGCTTAACTCTGTCGCTAGGATCATCAGGATTCACCTTGTGGATAGTAAGATCACGCATCAGGACAATTGGGTTCTCGCTCGGGTCCCAAGTTGTATCCTGTGTGATCTCATAGTCCGACCATTCGCCAGCACGGCACACGGTCAAACCAACGATGACAAAGACGAACACCGAACATACGATCGTGACCCATCTCAATGACATTTGCGGTCCTCCATAAAATAACGAGACACTCCACCCATCAGTCGCAGCTCCGCGACTCAGGGCGGTTCGCCCATCTATATAGCCTCAGAATATGTAAACTTATCAATCTGCTGTCGATACAGCCTGTTCTAACATACCTTATTTCTCACAGCGTTCAAGTCTTTTCTTGGGAGGAGTTTGCGCCAGCGGAAACGGGGCGAAAAGAAGTGAGAGATTCCCGCTTTGAACGCTCGTTCCTGTTCGTGACCAATCCGTAGAAGTTTGCCTCAATCGCTGCCCGAAAAACACATGGTGTATTTACATCACCTCGGCCTCCAGGTCAAGGATTACGCATCGCCAACTACCGCAGGAGCTCTCTTTGGCCTCATTGATTAACGTATGGCATAGTTCTGTGGTAAACGTGTCAATTGAGCCGAACAATGTGCTGATCCGTAGGATGCCGGGCAACCAGGGCGGGGTCGTATCTATCGCCCTTGAAGTAGCCGTCGGACTGCTTCCAAAGCGCGGCCTCGATTGTGGTGACGCCCTCCTCGTCCGGGGGTGTCGGGTGCACAATCGGCCCCACCACCGGATGCGGACCCTCCGGCAGCGGCGTCACGGGCGGCACCTTCTCTCTCGGCGGCAGCAGCACCCACCTCGTCCGATACCCAAGATGGGGACCAAATACCGGAACCAGCGCACGCCTGCACCAGATCTCAGGATACACAAACACCTGCATCGTCTTCGCTACCAGATCATTACGCAGTAGTCATTAGCAAAAAATGTCTGCCCTAAGGTCGTAGGAGATATGGCGAAATCCCAAGCGGAGTATTCCGGGACGTCCACCCAATCTCGCAAGCTGAATTCGCTGAGTCTCACGTGATCATAGACGTAAACTAGATCATCATCCCAGCCCGGCATGAGATACCATATGTTGCCTGATCCGCGCCGCAGCAACGGTCCCCCGGGCATATACGATGGCTCATATATCGCCCGCCCCGTTGGGGAGAATACACTGAGCGCCACGTAGTCGTCTGGATGTTCTCTCCAATCCTCTGCTGCCGAGACGATGTAATAGACATAGTCGATCTCATCATATTGGATCTGTTTAATCCGATCGTAAGGCAGTGGGCTGTTTTCCGACGCGAAGCGCATCCAGGTCTCGCCGTCAAACCGAACCAAGCCATCGTCGGTCCCAAACCACTTAACGTTGAACTGGTCCACGTAGAAGCAATAGACCTCCGAATCGAGAAATGCGTAATCGGAGGCCCTCCAAATCTCATACTCCTCAGTCTCTGGATCAAGGCAGAGCACGGCGAACCTAGAGTTCGCATCTCCGGCCGCGATCCTTATGAGGAAGTACACAAGATCGTCTGGACCGAACTTAGGATAGTCAGCGGCCCAGGAATCTGGAATAAGATCCCACAAACATATTGTACGTATGCAACTGGAGTCATGTCCAGACCACCAAGAAATGAAGAAATCAGCAATGCGGTCGTCACAGTCCTCGCAACTCATGACGTATATCCGGCCCTGAGGGTCGGCTGCCATTACGACCGGTTCGGCCGGCACTCTGTCCAATAGCTCACGCTGCTCTCGCAAGCCGCCTTCCTCGATTGTAGCCAGCCTATAGTCGGTTAGATACGACCACATACCGGTCGGCCAGCGAAAGTGCCTATAGCCCACGTCGGATGCCGCACAAGGACCTCTCAGCGCAGCAGACCGCCAGGGATCCCACACGTGTTGCCTATAATCATGACCTTCGGCGAACAACACCCACGTCCTTCCGGCAGAATCTGTCGCGCAGTCCAGGACGAATGTGGACGCCGGGCACTGCACGGCCTCTATGTCTCCCTCGCGAATCTGGAATATCCCATCGGACAGATACCAATAGGTGGTATCCCCGGTGCCCCAGTTGTATGTGCTGTAATTCCAGTCACCAGTAGCAGCGATCACGTTCCCCTCGGCGTCAGCAAACGCGCAGTGGACTTGCCGCATATCAGGCGGCTTGAAGTAATGCACCCAGGGGTAATCACCTGCTTGCGCTACAGTGCAAGATGTCAACGCAAATACCGCGGACAGCAGAACCAGAATGGCCATTTCCAGCCTAGTCATCTTCGACCGCCTTTTTTCAGCTTCTTAACGGGCTGCGCCTCGTCAGTGAGGGCTATTATCGGGGCGCGCTTGAGGGTAATAACGTCTATCCGCTCGCTCTCATGCTCCGGAAGGCCGCACAGGCCTTCCCCCCCCGGTTCGCCGTCATTTGGCCCGCACGCGATCAAGGGATCACCACGGTCTCTGTGTGCATCCGCATTCAGCCATTCCTCATCGACGCTGAAGTGAAACCTCTGGTACCAGTAGCCAGTGATGCCGGCGGGGTCGTATCTATCGCCCTTGAAGTAGCCGTCGGACTGCTTCCAGAGCGCGGCCTCGATTGTGGTGACGCCCTCCTCGTCCGGGGGTGTCGGGTGCACAATCGGCCCCACCACCGGATGCGGACCCTCCGGCAGCGGCGTCACGGGCGGCACCTTCTCTCTCGGCGGCAGCAGAACCCACCTCGTGCGCCACCCAAGATGAGGACCAAATACCGGAACTAGCGCACGCCTGCACCTAATCTGCGGGTACACAAGCACCTGCATCCTCTTCTTCTCCGCTACCAGATCATCACGCACGAGGCGCCGTATCCTCCCGCTACGCAGAATGTCCGGCCTGAAGCAGTCGAGCCGACGTAGTGGACGTTGCTCACGAGCTCCATCCAGTCGGCTGCGTACCACTGCATGACTCGTTCATGGTCATAGGAGTAAGCCCTGCTCGCCTCATAGGGACAGAGCCAGAACACGCCTCTGCCGTCACGAAACACCTTGGAGAATTGAAAGAGTCGGTTTGCGACCGTAGGTAGGATAAAAGGGGCACCTATCGCGTCGCCCACCGGTGACAGCATGCTGAATAGCATAGAGGTGTCCCAACCGATATCCTTTTCTGAGATCACATAATAGACGTCATCGATCTCATCGTACACGATTTGCCTGACGGCATTATAGGGAAGGCCGCTGTTTTCAGTCGTCCAACGACTCAACGTCTGCCCATCGAAACGAACAAGGCCATCTTCGGTGCCGAGCCAGATGATGCCCATTGGGTCTATGTAGAAGCATCGAACTTCGGAGTCAAGATACGCATAATCGGTATTCCGGTAAACACAATACTCGCCGGTCTTAGGATCGAGGCGGAGAAGGGCGTAGTCGTAACCAGCCCCCGGACCGCCCGCATTATACACGATGAGAAGATATGCGACGCCATCCGGAGCAAACTGCGGATAATCTCGAAGCCAGGAGTTCGGAATGATCTGCCACAGGTCGAGAGTTCGAAGTGATTCAGGCCCTTCGGCTCCCCACCACGAGACGAAGTATGCGGTGAACTCCCAAGGATCCCATTCCGAGGTCATCAAGAAGACGTGACCCTGAGCGTCAACGCAAATCCCACGTGGTGTCCCGGGAATCGCCTCGGTCACTTCAGGAAGTCGGACAAAGCGCCCAGCCCGGAGCGTTCCCAAGGCTGGCTTGTCAAGACCGCCGTAGGCCTCGGCAAGGGGAGACTCCGGGAATCGGTATCGCCCATAGCCGAAACTCTGGGGAAGAGGGTACCCCTTATCCTCAACGCACAGGCCGTTCCGGTAATACACGTGGTAACTGCTCGCCTCGGCAGATATAATCCAGGTCCTGCCTTGACCGTCCACGGCAGCGTCAAGCACATACGTGTTCTCGGGTGCGTCGATTGTCTGCTTGACCCCCTCATTCACTCGGTATAAAGCTCCCGGGCGGTAGTCATAGTATTTCTCATTAGGCCAGTAATCGGGGACCCAGTCACCCGTTGACACGATGACATTGCCCTCGCCATCCGGGAACGCGAAGTGGATCGAAGGATGATCCGCGCAGCTGGGAGTATCGAAGTAATGCACCCAGGGGTAATCACCTGCTTGCGCTACAGTGCAAGATGTCAACGCAAATACCGCGGACAGCAGAACCAGAATGGCCATTTCCAGCCTAGTCGTCTTCGACCTCCTTATTTCGGCTTCTTAACGGGCAGGCCCTCGTCAATGAGCGGTTTTACTTCAAGCTTCAATGTAATAACGTCTATCCGCTCGCTTTCATATATAGGAATGGCGTTGACGCAGTCGGTGGAAAGCTCCGGAGGGTGAAATCTCTGATCCATGTTGTTTGGCCCGCAGTACAGCATCCGCCAGATCTTGTCCGAATCCTCAATTCGGCCGAGTTTTTGCTCATCGACGCTGAAGTCGGATTGGACGTTGTAGCCGGTGATGGTTTCCGGGTCGTAGCGGGAGCCGCCAGGACCGACAACGAAGTAGCCGTCGGACTGCTTCCAGAGCGCGGCGCGGATGTGATAGCCGCCCTTCTCGTCGGGGAGTATCGGCTGCACAATCGGTCCCACCTCCGGCTGCGGACCCTCCGGCAGCGGCGTCACCGGCGGCACCAGCTCTGTCGGCGGCAGCAACTTCCACCTCATCCTGATAAATCCCAGTCCAAGCGGATCACGCTCGAATACCAGCTTTTTTGCACATCGTATCTCCGGATACACAAACACCTGCGTGATGCTCATCGGTTACCAGATCATAACGCAGCTGCACAGGTGCAGGGCAAGAAAGGTGCGCCGGTCCCCGACCGGGCCGATGGATAAGTCGAACGTGTCGGCGCCAACGCTGACCCAATCCCGGAGGTGCCAAGCTCGTACGTTTCTGTGATCATAAGAGTAGATCACGTCGTAGATGACATAAGGCATCAAGTACCAAGTGGCTCCGGATCGGTGCGCCTTCGGTATCCACAGATCGGTGCAGTCGGGGAGGTTCAGCGGTGGCCCGACACGTTGCCCATCACCGGAAAGCACCGCGAAAGCTCCGTAGCAGTCTCCAACTGCGCTGTCGCAATACTGTGAGACCACGTAATACACGTTGTCGATCTCGTCATAGGTTATCTGTCGCACGCCGTTATAGGGCAGTCCGCTGTTCGCGGTCGTCCAGGAGGCCCAGTTTCCGGCATCCAACCGGAAGAGGCCGTCCTGAGTCCCGAACCACTTCACGTTAAACTGATCCACATAAACGCAATAGATCGCCCTATCGCCTCCATAATAGACACACCATTCCTCATCCTGGGGGTCCAACGCCAGCACCCCAGAGGGAGACCGAGCGTAGTAGATCCCCTCCGTGTTGCTCGCGAGCAGGTACATTAGGCCGTCTGGTCCAAAAGACGGTCGACGCGAAGTGATGACGTAGTCAAAAACATGGGGGACCTCTTGAATACGGAGCGAGCCCGGCTCAGCCCCAGGCCACCAAGAAACGAAGTACCTCGCACCACCCGAGTCAACGTCCCGGTAACTGACCTGGTAACTGATCACAAAGACTGTGCCCCAAACGTCCGAAACGATGGCAACCGGCTTCCCCGGGATCGAAGCGGTCAGCTCACTATCCACGACAATGCCTGTTCCCTGGATGCGTGCTAACCTGGGATTGGCAATGAGCGGAGATCGGGAAACGGAGTCCAAGACCGTCGCCTGACACTTCCAGGGCAGATCCTCCGCGTGTTGCGTGTGGTTCTGACCTTCTCCGAAGAGCGCCCATGTAGTTCCCCCCGAATCGGTCGCAAAACCCAAGACCAAGGTGCCGGCGGGGAACTCGATCTTGTCAATCTCGCCCTCCCAAATCTTGAACACTCCGTCGGACAAATACCAATACGTGATGGCCCCAGTACCGTCGCCGGTGGTGTAGTTCCAGTCCCCGGTGGACACGAGCACGTTCCATTCCGCGTCGGCATAGACGCAACCTATCTGACGGTCGAAATAATGCACCCAGGGGTAATCTACTTGCTGGGACAGCCCAAAAGGCGGCGAACCGATCACCGCGCACAGCGCAATCAGCATGACCAGCGACCGTTTTTTCATTTCTTCCCTCCTTGTATCAGCTTTTCATCGGACACGATCGTTGGAAAGGGGCTTTTCACTTCCAGGGGCTTGAGCTGGATCACATCTACTCGCTCGCTCTCGTGTTGCGGGAGAGTGTTTGCACACCTATCTGACGGCTGGCCGGTCACTGGGTCCTCATTGTTCGGCCCGCAATAGCCCAAGAAATTGCCCTCCGAGTCTCTCACTTCTTGCGCATCGACGCTGAATTCGGATTGGACGTTGTAGTCGGTGATTGTTGCGGGGTCGTAGCGGGAGCCCCCAGGACCGACAACGAAGTAGCCGTCGGACTGCTTCCAGAGGGCGGCGCGGATGTGATAGCCGCCCTTCTCGTCGGGGAGTATCGGCTGCACAATCGGCTCCAAAAGCGGCTGCGGACCTTCCGGCAGCGGCGTCACGGGCGGCAGCTCCGCCCTCGGCGGCAGCAAAAACCACCTCGTCCGATACCCAAGATGGGGACCAAGTACCGGAACCAGCGCACGCCTGCACCAGATCTCAGGATACACAAACACCTGCATCGTCTTCTTCTTGCTGAGATCATGCCCGTGGTCATCCTCCGCCCACACCTCGAGCACTGCCCAACCAACCGGCACATCACGGAGCTTGATCGTTGCCTCAGGCGGTTGCTCAAAGGGGGCCTCCGCCTCCCGCTCCCAGAGCGGCTGTCCATGTCTATATATGTCCCTATTCCCGTCCGGGGAGAGTCCAGGCTTGTATCTATTCAGGGCTCTTGACCGAAGATAGACCTTGAACTTCCCCTTTAACGGAGTCGGCCTCAGGACCCCCGTGGGTACCCGCTCCCCACCCGGCTCCACGACCGGCGTGACCGGCGGCTCCAGCAAAGGGGTCGGCTCCAGCAAAGGGGTCGGCTGCGGCAAAGGGACCGGCTGTGGGAAAGGGACCGGCTGTGGGAAAGGGACCGGCTGCGGCAAAGGGACCGGCTGTGGGAAAGGGACCGGCTGCGGGAAAGGGACCGGCTGCGGGAAAGGGACCGGCTGCGGGAAAGGGACCGGCTGCGGGAAAGGCACTGGCACCGGGAAGGGGATCGGCTGCGGCCAAATAGACTCAAGTCTGACCTTGAACTCGATCTCCCTCGCCGTTTGTGAGACTGAAATCCTGAATCGCTCATGCCCCCTGTTCCCCCGTGCATACTCCCTGAAGTCCGAGGTGGCCTTGCAGTGAAGCAGCTTGTGCTCCTTCCACTCGCGGTCCCCGTCCGGATGCTCCGGACTCGTTCCGGGGTCCCATTCGCCGATGGTGCCGTCCACGCGCAGAACTCGCTGAAAACCCATCGCCAACATGAAATTCTTCCCGTCAGCGCAGCTGTAGTTGGCCCACCAGTAATGCGTCGTCTTAGTCGTTATTAAGAGCCACATGTTGAACTTCTGAAGCTGGCCGCTCTCGTTATCGTGCGCAAGGAAATACTGAAGAGGCGTGCCGATCTCCAGGAACAGCCGCTGCTTCCCAGTTATGTTGCCAGCGCGGTCGGTGTCATTCATCACGGCCCAGAACTTCGACCCATAGAGCAGCGTGGACTCCTGAGCCGTGACGTCGTCCTGCGTGCGAAGGCAAACCTCGCACGTCCTAAGATACTCCGGAATCCGCGACACGATCGCGGTCACCACGCGACTCACGTCAATCTTCTCAGCCAAGGCCAGCAATCCTCCTACCAGATCATCACGCATGTAGGCCCCACACAGAAGTCGCGTCCCTCTGCGTCGCTCCCGATGAATCCGATGTGGACGTCTGGCCTATCGAACGAGACCCTGCTGTCCCAACGAAACACGCCCCGGCCGTCGTACGCATACACATCGTATGGTGTTGTTGTCGCCCTGTAGTTGGGAGGCAACAGCAGCCACCACGTTCCCCTCACATCCCTGTAAATCTGGGGTAGGTACCAAGGGAGCCCTTCCCGCGGGGACGACAAAGGACCCCCAACAAGTCGGCCTCCGGGGGAGAGAACGCTGAAGGCTGTCCGATACTGTGGGTCGGCCTGCGTGACAACATAATACACTCCCTCGGCCTGATCGTATTGAATTTGCCGCACTAGATTGTGAGGAAGCCCAGTGTTCCCCGTTGTGTACCGAGACCAGCTCTGGCCATCAAACCGAACCAGCCCGTCTTCTGTCCCGAACCACTTGACGTTCATTGAATCCACGCAGAAGTAGCGTATTGCGCAGCCTAGCAAGCTGCAGACCTGTTCGTCGTAGACCTCCCAAGACTGAGTTTTAGGGTCAAGGCATAGGACCGCGTATTCTGTGGAGGCTGCGAAGTCCCACGCGTTCCCCACAACGAAGTAGGCCAGACCGTCCGGCCCGAAGGCGGGATAACGAGCCCCATAGTAATCCATGTTTGCGCCATGGAGGATGTTCGAGATTTCGGAGACGTGTAAGTCATCCGGATTGCCGCCCGACCACCAAGAAACAAAGCTCCTTCTCTCCTCAATATCCCTATTGTCCGACCACCGCCAACTGAAAACATACACCCTCCCCCACGGGTCGCAACACATTGTGATAGGGGTCGTCGGCACTGCCTCCGTTATCTGCTTATCCTCAATCACTGTAGCCCCTTCGAGGCGCGCAAACCTGTAGTTCTCGAGGTAAAGTCCGAAATTCCGATAACCGACAGCGGACCCGAGCGTGTCTGCGCAAGTCGGACCGGCCAAACTGCCGGTCTCGACATATCCATTACGCCCATGCGCAATAAGCAGCCAAGTCGTGCCTTCTGAATCGACGGCCGCGTCGAGAACAAAGGTATTCGCAGGGCACTCAATAGGTTCAACAGTCCCGCAAATGATCCGATACAGTCCCGCTGAGCGGTAGTAGTACACGATATCCCCGGTCACCCAATCATACCCAGTGTCAAGCCAGTCTCCCGTAGAGACAACCACGCTCCCGTCCGTATCCGCGAAGGCACAGTGTATCTGCGGGAAGTCCGGCCTCTCGAAGTAATAGACCCAGGGATAATCAGCCGCTTGCCCTACGGCGCAAGACGTCAACGCAAATACCGCGGACAACAGAACGACCATCGCCAGTCGCAGCCAAGTCATTTCCACCTCCTTATTTCAGCTTCTGAATGGGCAGCACCTCGTCAGTGAGCGCTTTTACCTCGGCAGGCTCCAGAACAATGACGTCTATTCGTTCGCTTTCGTGTTCCGGAAGAGCGCAACGCGAGTCCTCTGTACCCGTCTGCCAGGGCCCGCAAGATATAAGTGGTTGGTCTTCCGGGGTCAACCTCTGCTCATCGACTTTGAAGTCGGATTGGACTTTGTAGTCCTTGATCTTGCTGGGGTCGTAGCGGTCTTCAGGATTACCGACAACGAAGTAGCCGTCGGACTGCTTCCAGAGGGCGGCGCGGATGTGATAGACGCCCTTCTCGTCGGGGAGTATCGGCTCGACAATCGGCTCCACCAGCGGCTGCGGACCTTCCGGCAACGGCGTGACCGGCGGCAGCTCCGCCCTCGGCGGCAGCAGCACCCACCTCGTCCGATACCCAAGATGGGGACCAAATACCGGAACCAGCGCACGCCTGCACCAGATCTCAGGATACACAAACACCTGCATCGTCTTCTTCTTGCTGAGATCATGCCCGTGGTCATCTTCTGCCCACACCTCGAGCACTGCCCACCCGATCGGCACATCACGGAGCTTGATCGTTGCCTCAGGCGGTTGCTCAAAGGCCGCCTCGGCCTCCCGTTCCCAGAGCGGCTGTCCGTGTATATATATGTCCCTGTTCCCGTCTCGTGGGAGCCTAGGCTTGTATCTATTCAGGGCTCTTGACCGAAGATAGACCTTGAACTTCCCTTTTAACGGAGTCGGCCTCAGAACCCCCGTGGGTACCCGCTCCGCACCCGGCTCCACGACCGGCGTGACTGGTGTGACCGGTGTGACCGGCGTAACTGGGGTGACCGGCGTGACCGGTATGACCGGCGGCTCCGGCAAAGGGACTGGCTGCGGGAAAGGCACCGGCACCGGGAAGGGAATCGGCTGCGGCCAAACAGACTCAAGTCTGACCTTGAACTCGATCTGCCGCGCGGTTTGTGAGACTGAAATCCTAAATCGCTCATGCCCCCTGTTCCCCTGCGCGTACTCCCTGAAGTTCGAGGTGGCCTTGCAGTGAAGCAGCTTGTGCTCCTTCCACTCGCGGTCCCCGTCCGGATGCTCCGGACTCGTTCCGGGGTCCCATTCGCCGATGGTGCCGTCCACGCGCAGAACTCGCTGCAAACCCAGCGCCAACATGAAATTCTTCCCGTCAGCGCAGCTGTAGTTGGCCCACCAGTAATGCGTCGTCTTAGTCGTTATTAAGAGCCACATGTTGTGCCTCATCCTACTCAAAGGATACCGCCTGTCCCTCTCAAAAGCAATCGCCGCTCCATCTCAAACGCCGCAAACTGCCTCGAGAATAGCGCAAGGACCTCTCGCCCGAACGCGGTCAGCTGAAGCCTTGCGCCCGAAAGTCCGCTGTCCGGGCAAAGCCCCAACTCCCTAGCGTAATTGCCATACCAAACAAACGACGCACGCTGCGAGACTCTCACCCATCGGCGACTGGAGCGGCAGAACGACACGAAGCTCTGCATCTGCGAATCAGCCGTCTCGAGCGCCCTCTCCTCCGATTGCTCCGCAGCTTTCAGGATGCAGAAAATGCCAAACTTGTGGCCGTTTGTGCAGCGAGCGGCAGAGAGCCCGGCGATCAGTATCCGCCTCTGCCGAGCCGTGAGCGCCCACGGGAACGAGGCGTCCAGCGAGGCGGCGTATGCCCTCCCCAGCTCCGTCAGCACTATCCTGCCCTCTTGCCGAATCAGAAGCCCAAAACTCTCCCCAAACTTCACCCAGAGCCGCGCGCGGTATTCGGGATTGCGTATCTGACGAGGGTTCTTGGCGAGGTTCGCAACGTTTTCGACCACCTCGCGGAACGTGGCGAACGTGCGCTTCCTCATAAATGCGAAGAACCCGTTGAGGTATGAGAGTCTGGCAAAGGCAGAGACGGGCGGCTTTGGGCAACTCAGTCCCAAGAGCCTCTCCTCCTGGGCCTGGAGCTCCTCGGCCAGTCTCGCCACTTTGCTCGGGGCAAAACGAACCCTGTAAAGCGGAGGGCTGTAACGAGGGAGCGTTTTGGGAAACGCCTCGGCAAAGTGAACGCCGATCACCCGCGAGAACGAGAAGCGCTCCGAGTAGTCGTTGACGTACGAGGCGAGCCGGTCGTAGTGGTCCCTGTTGGCGCGGCCCAATTGCAGCTCCAATAGAACCATCGAGTTGCTCGCTCTCTGTCTGAAGGCAAGGTCAACTCTACCTGAGGCGCACGCGTCTTCGCACCTTGTGGCCTCAAGGCCCGAGACTGGCAGGTGCTTTTTCACAAGGAACGACTCGACTATCTGAGGGTAGCGGAAAAAGAAGCTCTGGATCGCCCTTTCGTCCAACTCGCGGGCGCCCTCGTGCATCATCTCATTCCCAATACGTAGCGCAGCAATTGGGGTTCTCCCAGACCGAGACCTCTCGCAGGCCGACGACTAGGCCGCCTAAACGCTCCTTCAGAGACTCAAAAATCCACCGAGCGATGTTCTCGCTTGAGGGGTTCATCTCTTTGAACGGCTCAACATCGTTTAGGAGCTTGTGGTCCAAGCGGTCCAAAACCGCGTCAGTCGCAGCCTTGAGGTCCTTGAAGTCTATCGCAAGCCCAATGTCGTTCAGCGATTCTGCCCGCACCCGCACCTCGACCACCCAGTTATGCCCGTGCAGGTTCTCGCACTTGCCGTCGTATTCCCGCAATCGATGGGCCGCCGCAAACGAGCTCCTGACGGTCAACTCGAACATGGCACCTCACCCTCCAAGCCGTGCTTAAAACCTCGTCCCACAATCTGTTTTCGACGTTAGCCTGCGCCAGCGCATTGCCTACTCCTTCGGAAAATACTCCCTGTACTTGGCCACGACAGCCTCGCGTATCTTGCTCCTCAGCTCGGGCGAAAGCGCGGCCACGGTCGGCACAAACTCGCCGCCCTGCTGCCTCGCGGAGGGATAGCCCACGAACAGCGCCCCATTGGGCTTGATCACCACCTTGAAGCCCTTGACCAAGAGCTCCCCGTCAAAGGTTACATCCGCGTAGGCGTGAACCTGGCTCGCTCCCTCTTTAGACTCGAACGGATAAACCCTGACGTCGCTGACTTCCACGCCTCGGTTATACCCCGTTCTCGCCGCCTCAGTCAAGATGCCTTCAATTTCTGAGCCTGCGCCACAGGGGCGCAGAGAGGAAAGAGAGCGCCGCCACTAATGAACGCAAAAGGCTCAGAGAACATGATGCCAGCTGCATGATCTGCTAGGTTCTTCTCTGTGCTCTCTGTGTCTCTGTGATGGACATTTTGCTCTATTATCTCCTATTCCGGGGGCGCTCGCGGTAGCGGATTCCTTCCATCGAGATGTAAAGCGGATAAAGAGGGTTCGTGAACTTATACCAGCCTCGTTCCCTTTCCTTATCCTGAAGAACGACGCCTAATTCTCTCATCCTTCTCAGAAAGTTATGGAGAACCTTCTTCTCATCTACATTCAGCTTACTTTGAATCTCTGCTTTCTTGAAATGGGCCAAGGGACGCAGGCTCCCCAGTTTTCGCAAGATTGAGCGATAACGCTTGCTACGAATTGCTTGATAGACCCTCGGCTCGAGATACTTCTGCCCCATTGTCTCGGCGGCGGTCATCAGTCCCTTTATTGAGTCGTCTTCGTCTATGAGATCATCCTTGTTCGCCGTGAATACGGCGTCGCCGATCTCCTGCATGACAATCGGTAGCCCACCTGAATAGGAGACCATCACCCCAATCACTTCGCTGGATGCCTTGACGCCGACACTCTCAAATGCTCTCGTTAAAAAGGCTCTCACCTCATCATCAGAGAGTCCTTCTATCTCCACCACCTTGAAAACTCTCATAAGCGAAGGCTGTTGTTCCCCTAGCCTGAGTCTGATCTCCGGTATCGCGACCGGCATGATGAGCACGGGGAAACCCCTATAATGGAGCGCTATGTGGTCCACACAGCTTTTGTACCAATTTGCGAAATCGTCCTTCTTGCAAATCCCGTTTATGTCGTCCAGAACGACAAGAATGCCCTTTATTTTATCTTTTATCTTCTCGTTGATTTTGTTGATAGCCTCCGGAAAATCTCTAACCAGGTGAGATAGATCACTCTCGGGTGCATTGAAACCTAGGGAAACGGCAAAAAACCCCACTTGTTGTATGCGGCCCCCGAATACATCGCTAATCTTCTCGAACCAGCGTCGAGCATGAGCTTCATTAGCGATTCGCTCGAACACCCTCCGGACAAGTTCTTCTAGAGTAGTTACTCCGCCCAAGAGAACGTGAACGGTCAGGAAGTTGTACTGTTTGACAGCCAGGTCTCTCACGTAGTGGGCAAGCGAGCTCTTACCTATCCCTCTTTCGCCGACCAAGAAAACGTTCTGCTGCCTCCCGGATGCAGCCCGCCTGACAGAGGTGAGGATCTCTTCAATCTCCTTTTGCCGACCAACGAAGAACTCATAGGGCACCGGGCTACCCGGTGTGAACGGGCTTTCTTGTTTCATAGCGTCAGCTCCTTCTTATCTTCGCAAGCACCAGAGATGGGACTTGAGCACCTAAACACCGAAGGGCGATTCACGGCATCAGGCAGCCGGTATCTCCGCCGGACATGTCAATGCCCACGCCGGTCTCATCCGCCACCCAGCACCTGTTGTTTCCCTTCGTTGTGTAGGCGTCTTCGCCATCGGCGTCGATGAATATCCCAAGCGGCCGGCGAAGCCCTCTATCGTAAGGTCCGGCATACCCCAGGCACGCAACATCGATCTGGCTATAGAGGTCATTGCCGGCATTGTCGAGCAGGACGCCAACGCCGTCGCCCCCGTGGCCCATAGCATACCAGCCCTTGGCGGAGTAGTAATCGTCGCCCATCACGTCAACCACAATGCCGACCGAGGCGTCGAGCCCGTGACCGATCCCAACTATCCAGCTCCAGTATTCGTCGTTGCCCGCCTCGTCAACGAGAATGCCGACGCTGTTGTGGATACCTGCGCCGATAGAATAGCGCCTCGCCACATAGACGTCGTCGCCGGCCTTGTCGTCGAGGATACCTGTCGAGAACCAGTAGCTAGAACCTTGAGCGAAGTAGTCGCCGAGGTAGTAGTCATTGCCAGCGCCATCCGTGAGAATGCCGATGCCGCCCGCGCCTTGCCAACCCTCTTCATCGCGTCGCGGACCGAATCCGAAGCCCTGACCCATGCAGACGTAGCGTTCCTGGCCGGCCGTGCCCTCTCTGAAATCGACATCGGTGCCACCGATGAAGTAGTAATCATCGCCCTCCCTGTCGCGAAGGACACCTGAGCCAAACGTGAACCCGAAGCCCTGGCTGTACTCGGGCGAGAAGTAGATGTCGTTGCCCGATTCGTTGCTCAGAAGCCCGATTCCACATGCGGCGGCGCCCTGGGACATCTCCTTGCCCAGAAAGATGTCATCACCATACATGTCCTGAAGAACACCGATCCCGAATGTGGACGCGCCCTGGCAGTGGTTCTGCGCGATATACGTGTCGTCCCCGAAAGCATCTATCAGAACGCCGATCCCGAAGAGCCCCCACCCCTGGCAGCCGTCGCTGGCCGATTCGTAAGTGTCGTCCCCTGAGAGGTCGATGCTGACGGAAATCGGAGTATCATCCCCAGCCGCACCGGCCGTTCGGCCATAATAAACATCGTTTCCGCCGATATCGACTAAAAGCGCATTCCTCTCGCGCACGCCGTTCGTGGTGCTGTCGAAGAGGTTCTCCCCAGCTCCACCCACCATGACGAAGCCGATGGGAGTGTCGAACCTGAAGAGAATCGGCTCGGTTGACGAGTCATAGACACTGCCGAAGAAGTCCTCGGCGCGCCTGACGCCGGACAGAAGCGTAGCGCCAGCATTCAAGAGCTGCTCGAAGTCAACGTGGTCAAGCCATTCGTCAAACACGCCGCTCAGGAACGAGCCATTGTAGTAACAGAGCGCGTAGGCGTTCAGGACGTTGGTGTATATCTGGCTCCTCATGTTGGGCGTAACTCCGGCAAAAGCGCTGTCCAGCCTAGCGGAGGCGTCGTTCATCGCGAAGAGAACCATGGCCATCGCCTTGCGGAGCTCTAAAGAGAGGTGACCGGCCTGCGCGGCCAGCTCGTCACGTTGCGAGGGCGAAAGCGTCTCGTGATTGCGGCTATAAATCTGAACGATCGCGTCCTGAAGCGGCGTGTCGGAAAGGAAGTGGTCGTAGTTGGCGGGTAGGACAGTGGGGCCAAGCGGCGACGCAGCCGTCAGGACGTATTCCTGCAGCTCCTGGTCCGCGAACATAATCTGATCGGTAAGTTCCTTGGCGAAAGGCGGCCCAGCGAAAGCGTCGTCAAGGACCTCTTCAGTTATACTCAGGACGCACTTCTCGATGTAGGGATACGGGCCGTAGTAACCCTCCGTCGGCCTGTCGAGAGACTTACGGCTCATACACATCGTCTTGAGAGCCATATCGACCGCGTTGGGCTCAGCAGACGGCAGACGGCGCCCACGCTTCATTTCTACTCCGTCGAAGTGAACGGGAGAATCCGTGAGCCTTTCGAGTCGTGCGGGGGAGGCGCCGAACGCGCAGGCATCCAAAGAGTGGCGGTCTGGGAAAGAGGTTCGTCTCATGTTCGTATCGACCGCGAAGAGAACACCTCCACAGTTCCCGAAGTAGGCGACGCCGTCGTCCGTCATTGTGATACCACCCAGGATAGGCTTGCCGGTCAATGCAGTCCCGTCGATCTCAACGCCTGTATCGAAAGACCATGGAGGCTCAGAAGCCAGCGAAAGGCCGTAAACCTTGTGGTTGCTTACGCCGAAATAAACGGCACTGTCTGGTCCGAGAGCCGGCGGACTCGAGATGATCTCGATCGATGAGATGCTATACCTCCACCTCTGGTTTCCAGAGACGACGTCAACGCTGTAGAAAACACCCCCATTACTGCCAAAGAACACGCCCGTATCCACTACGACCGGAGACGAGAAGATGGCCCGACCGGTATCGAATTCCCACTTGAGAGCGCCCGACGGATCGACGGCGTATAGGACGCCGTCCATCCCGCCGGCGTAGATGGTGTCGTCGTTCCCCACACTGAAGGCGCGAGTGAGCCAAGTATCAGTCTCGTATCTTGCGAGCTCGTTCAGACCCTGATCAACTACATAGACCACACCATCATAAGAGGAGAATGAAAGCCGGCCGTCGGAGAGAAACGTCGGCCTGCTATCGACCCAGCCGCCCGTCTTAAATCTGCCAAGAATTTCGCCGGATGAATCCAGTTTATAGACATAGAAGTCGTCCGACCCGAAGTAGATGTTCCCCTCAAGATCGACGGAAGCCGTAGAGAAGATGGGACCCTCGGTCCAGTAGCTGAAGACAAACGTGCCATCCTTATTGAGGCAGTAAAGGGCGCCATCGAGCGCTCCGAAGATGATTCTGTCCTGATTGTCGAAGGTTGGATCGGCGACTATTGGCGCCCCTACGTTGTATCTCCAAGTTTCATTACCAGAGGAGTCGAGCGCGTAGAAGTTGCCGTCGCCAGAGCCGAAATAGACCGAGCCGTCTGCATCAACGAGCGGCTTGCAGGCGATCCAGTTGCCAGCCTTGAAATACCAGAGGACATCGGCGGGGTCGAGAGTTAGGGGGGGCTCCTGCTCGAAGCCTGCGTCTAGCTCTGAGATAACCTCGTTCCAATCAATGTCTGCCAAAATGTCTTGGGCACTCTGTTGCACCAGCAGGGGCCCGCTTGCCTGAGTCGCCCGAAACTCGCCAACTTGCGCGGGCTGGGCGAGAGAAACCACAAGCGGCAAGAGGACAAAAAACATACCTATCAAAACTCGATTTCTGCACATCGGCTCATTCCTCCATTGTGATAAGCTAATCGTTGAACCGTCAACCTCAGGCGCCGGTCATCGCGAAGTCAACCCTCGCCACACCTGTTGATGTCACGGCCGCCGCTGTGCAAAGAGCTACGGCACAACGGTAATCGCGGGGAACTGAGTGCTCGCATGTCCTTCCTTGTCAACCGCCAGTATGTAGTTCTCCAGAGCGATCGGCTCAACACCAGGGTTGATTTGGAGGCTGTAGTAGTAGAGCACCGCGTCTTTGTAGAGACCATAAATCGCGTAAGGCGTGATATCGACGCCTTGCGACACGCCAAGTGGATGATACTTCCATCTTACCGAGGCGATGTCGTAGATACCATCGGGGTCGGTCACGAGCGCCGCAACGCACAGTCGCCCACCGGTCTCGTACGTTACCCTGCTGTACGGATTGCCGGCCATGAGGACAATTGGTGCTGAGTCGCCGGCCGCGCGCGTGTATTCGGCGCCCTCGATCGCCATGGCGCGAGTTCTCCGCCAATCCGGTGCGAGGCTGGCTGGCAGATGGCCTTCCTTAGTTATGAAGAAGTTGGGCCACATCTGGCTCCTGTTGCCGACCGCATCCTCTGCTACAAGCTGAAGAGCATAGGCCTTGGTCGCGTCGATGCAAGATGCGGGAATTACGAACTCACTAGAGAAGATCATCGCATCTGCTACGTCGTCATAGCCCTCTCGCTCCAGCGTCCATCCCAGGTCGATGCCCTCGTAGAGAACCCAGACGTTCACAACGTTGTTCTCAGGATCGGTAACAAGCGCTCGGACTTTTAGCACACTATCAGCTGATGCGGAGACCTCGCTGTCCATATAGCCGGCAATGAGGATGTTGGGCTCGTCGGATGATGGATAGATATCTCTCTGGAGAGCATACATCACACCGTCCCAGCAGCCGACGTAAAGCGTTCTGTCCGGACCTATGGCCGGCGTGGGCCGTATCCAGTATTCGCCCTTCTGGGGGAACTGATCGCTGCCGGTCGGGATGAACATCCTGCCTATGATGACGCCATCCATCGAGAGCGAGAAGACCGTGTTGTCCCCCCCAATCATGTAGATATTGCCGTCCGCGTCGAGCATCGGAGACGACTGAACCCAGCTGCCCAACGTGATGCCCTGCAAGTTCGGGTCTTCCGTAAAGCCCGATTCACGCCCGTTAGACATAACCGAGAAGAGCTTACCTAAAGGCTGCTCTTGGCCGGGACCGTCGTAATACGTCCCGCAATAGATGTCGCCGTAAACGCTGATTGCCGGCGAGGAGTGGACCCACGTCCCAACCGAGCGACTCCAAAGCAGAGAGCCGTCGGGGGCGAAGGCAAAGAGCCGGTTATCGGGGCTGTCTGAGCCAATGTAGATGTTGCCGTTTATGCCAACCGCGGGCGAGGCGTGCACAGGACTTCCGAGATACCGACGCCAGATCAGATACCCGTTCGCCCCGTCGATTGCGTAGAGGTAATGGTCGTCCGAGCCGCAATAGACGACCTTGCCGTCCACGCTGACGGCGGGTGAAGAGGAGATCCAGCTGCCCGTGCGGTAAGTCCACATCACCTTGCCTGATTGGCTCACGCCATAGATGCGGCCATCGTGGGAGCCGACATAGACCATAACACCATCATGCCTTCCATTGTGATTTCCGTCCATGTAAGGCTCGGGAAAGTCGCCGTCGAAGCGGCCATTGCGGTTGAGGTCCTGATATGGTTCCTCGCTGCCAGGGTTCCACTGAAGGTCCTGAAAAACGTCCAGGAAGGGCTCGCCGGCATCATGCCAGTTGTTGCCGTTTAGGTCACAGAAAGGCTCCTGCACATTAACGACGGGCGAGGAAGTGATCTTGCCTCCGGTTGCGACCGACCATTTCATCCTGACCCTGTCCCACTTGCCGTTTCCGTTCCAGTCAATGAAGGTCTCGCCATCAGTGTATTCGCCATTGCCGTCACGGTCAACGTAAGGCTCCTCGCATATCTCGCTGTACATGGCGTATAGCCGACCGTCGTCCCCGCCGAAATAGAATACGCAGCGGTCTCGGGCGTTATTGCCATTCTCATCGATGAACGGCTCCGCGGGATTGCGGACGCCGTCACCATTGGTGTCAACAAACGGCTCCGCGTCGTCCCACTGACCATTGTCGCTCTGGTCCGTGAACGGCTCGCCCGCGTCGTATTCACCATTGAGGTTCTTGTCCAAAAACGGCTCGGCAGGGTCCCAGACCCCATTGCCGTTCTCGTCCGTGAACGGCTCCGCGATGTCGTAACAGCCATTGCAATTAGCATCGAGGTAAGGCTCACCTGGCCCAATCGCTGGAGAGGAGACCATCGGAGTATTGGCGTCATACCTCCAGAACAACGTGCCATCGGGGTTCAGAACGTAGAAGACCCCGCCGGTGCTCGTGAACACGATCATGCAATTGTCCCAGACGCCGTTATCGTTGAGGTCTTCGTAAGGCTCGCCCGCGTCGTAAACACCGTTGTCATCCGTGTCGAGGTATGGCTCACTTGGGCCAATCGCGCATGAGGAGTTGATCTTGCCCATCCCGACCGCGGTATAAGACCACTTGATGTTCGCATCGGGATACTCAGGCCCCTCAAGCCTCGAGAAACCAGAATGACGCGAATCGTAGTGAAGCCCGGCGCAGAACGGCTCGCTCTGCCAAGTGAGAGCCCCAAACGCTCCCAGAGGAACCAGAATAAGGGCTATAAGCAAAATGATGGGGACTTGACGCCAGACCAAGAAATACATATATCCGCCTCCTAAATCCTTTGCCACGCACTAGATATTGGCCAACATTCTATACTACGGTTTATATTCTGTGCGTTTCACCGCCCCGCTGTCAAGACAAATATCACGAGGAGTTTTCGTAATCACTCGATTTGGGCGCTTTGATGCTCGCAGTCAGGGCTTGGATTAGGGGTCATGGGCTACAAAATCTCACCAATCCTGAGAATCGGCGTCGATGAAATTCGACGGCATTGCCTGAATGCCCTGAAAGGGCATAATTTGAGTAGCCGCAGGTGCAACCTGCGGATCGAAATGGGCGACAACCGAGAAATCCCCT
>DATLAJ010000056.1 GCA_035527515.1 bacterium | reverse complement strand
GTCAGTAAGCGCCTTTGAAGCGTTCTATATTGCCCTGGGCCTTTGAACTTGATGGATCCAGCGCAATAGCCTTTCTGAAATAACTCATACCTCTCTCCCAATGGCCCCGGCCAGCCCCATAACCATGCGACTGATCCGCATTGGCCGCCCTAGCCATCTCTATTGCACCCATGTTGTTATATGCTATGGACAAGGCCTCTCTCCAGGTCGTTCCATCCATGGCCGTTGTTCGAGTGCGCTCGAGGATATCGATACACCTTCTCGTGCTTCTCTCGGCGCCATCAAGCCATCCGTTCTCTAAAGCAATCAGACCGAGATTGAGGTGCGCCTCCGCGAGATTCGGGTTCTGCTCGATTGCCTGCTTGAACTCGCTTTCCGCCGCGTCGAGCTTTCCGTCGCTGAGGTATTCCACGCCTTTATTGTAGTGGTCAATGCCCTCAAGCCCGTACACCATTCCCAGCTCTCCTCCGGTCCTCGATCCTGGCCATGGGCCCACAAACGCAATTAACGCTAATAGCGCAACTGTCATCACACCGATGCCTACAAGGAATACAACCAGCACACTTCTTACCCTTGCATTCCTCATGCGTTTTCGAAACGCCTTGCGGTCCTGCACAGGAATGTAGAGCCCTTTCTCAATTGTCTCGTGGGCCGCTTTAGCCAATTTCTGCCTTTTCGCAAGATATAAAGGAAATGCCACTATCCACAGGAGCCAGCACAGGATCGCCCAAAGAACCGCCCCATAACGCTCCGTTGCGCTAAGATTCAGTGTGGAGTATGACAGCTCCTTAACCCGGATATGCGAGGCATCAATGGCGACCAACGCAATGGAGACCAGCACCCCGAAGCCAGAGAGGCCACGTCCAGCCTCCCCGCCGATAAAAGGAAGAATGATCACAAGACTAAAGAGTATCCATCCGAACACAACCACACCAGAGCCCGGTTCATACCCGTGTTGAGGAGGGCTCGGATAGTATGATTCCGGTGTCAGCGCAGGCCCGGATATTTCACGGGAACTCTTGGTTGAGCTTGTTCGCTCTTGATGGGCCTGAACGTTGACAATCCATCCGCACTTGGGGCACTCAATCAGGTCCGCATCCCCAAGCACGCTAAAACTAGCGCCGCAATGGTCGCAAACGGCACGCCTCTCCATAACCTCACCCCGTAGGCAAATGCGCTGAAAACTGATGCTGCCGCACCTATTGCGAGAAGAATACAGACTTTGCAGACAGGTATCAAGCGGAAATTGAGGCAATCGGGTGCGCACCAGTTCGGGTGAGGCGGGGGGATGAGGCGGCGGGCAGTGTCGAAAGATGCTCTAATGCATCGGGTCTGACCTCAGATTGTGGGTGATGTTGCGTTTATGTCATGGGGTGGGCATAAATGCCTCCCAGGTCGTGGCTTGCGAACGCGTGACTTGCACATTGACTCATCGCCCGACTTCAGTCGAGGCGGTCCAGAAGGGCTACTATAATCCTAACCCCCGAATTCATTCGGGGGGCCTGCGGCACGCCGGCGCTCTCCTCATCTCTTCCCTTCAAACGGGCATTCTGGGAGGGAAGAGGAGGAGGCGACTCGCCTTCTCAAGTCACCCGAATGAATTCGGGTGTTAGCATAATTAGAGCCATCTATATGGCCGCGTTAAAACGCGGCCGAGATCATTGCGAGAGTTCACCTACAATCTAGAATCGCGCCCAACGCATCGATGCCTTTGCAGGTTCGGTCGTGTTGATATAGCTTCAAGGCCGGGCTTGGTGGAGGTGGTTGAAAGAATTACCCACGCCAATTGACGGTAATGGTCGCCTGCCGTAGAGCCCGCTTGGCCCCCGCGGGGCTCTATGGCGCGAGAGCTTTCGAAAGCCTCCTGGCCCTGTTGATACACTGAGAGCCGGGGTAATTGTCAATCAGTTTCCGGAGCTTCTGTCTGGCCTCGTCGCGCCTCTTCAGCTTAAGGTCGGTCTTCGCGAGATACAACAGCGCCCTGGGGGCCGCCTCGGTATCCGAGTAATCTCTGAGGACGCCTTCGAGCCGTGATGTGGCAGCAGCATATTTGTGTCTTCGGAAGTAAAGGCGTCCAACGTAGAACTCGTGCATGCCGAGCATCGCTCTCGCCTCACGTTCTATAACCGCGACATGTTGCGTGAACTGCCCGCCCGGATAATTCCGCCGGTATTGCCGGCAGAACTCGAGCGTCTTGTGCGTGAACGACTGGTCTCGATCATAGGTTCTGGTCCGGCGCTCGAACGTCAACAGCAGCCGAAACTGAGCCTTCTGGGCCTCCACGTCCGATGGGTAGAAGCGAAGAAACGACGTGTACTCCGCCTCGGCCTCCTCGTGTTTCTTGTCTGCAAACAGCGTGTCGGCCAGCAGCATCTGGGCTTTCTTAGCGTGCGGGCTTTCAGGGTACCTATCGAGCAACTCGTTGAACAGTTCCAACGCCTGACTCTGCTCCTTCGAGTGAGTGATGCCCCAAATGAGACCCGCCTGCTCGCTCATCTCAAGCTTCCTGCTCGCAAGGTGAAACATCTCGTCGTCGCCGAGCACCACCTCCTGGGTCGAGGCGCAAGATATTGTGAGCAGCGCGGCCGCGAGCAACATCACGAGAGCGCACGCGGAGTCGCCTCGCCTCTTCTGATGCGGGCTATTCATCCTTGTTCTTATCGCTCTCACCATCTTCTGCCTCGTTGTAAGGGATGTGGACGAGCTCCACACCTGCTTCCTGGAGCATCTCGAGCGCCAGCTTGTCAGGATAGCCATCCTGATAGCATATACGCTTGTTCATGCCAGCATTTATTAACATCTTGGCGCAGATCACGCAAGGAGCGTTGGTGCAGTAGAGAGCCGCGCCCTTGATGGATACACCAAACATCGCGGCCTGAATGATGGCGTTCTGCTCTGCGTGAAGGCCCCTACACAGCTCGTGCATCGTGCCGGACGGGACCTTCAGCTTCTCGCGGAGGCAGCCAACCTCTTCGCAGTGCTTCAGGCCTGATGGTGCGCCGTTGTAGCCTGTCGCAAGAATGCGCTTGTCGCGGACGATGACCGCGCCGACGTGCCTCCGCAGGCAGGTTGAGCGCTCTGCCATGAGGCGGGCTATTCGCATGAAATACTGGTCCCAGGGGATTCGCTTCTTCAGGTCAAGAGTCTCCTAAATGCCGCTGGCTGTCGAACTGCCCTCAAACGAGCGTCGAACGCAGAACTCTACACGTATCTGTTCCGTAGGTTGCGCACCTACGGCTACCCACGTTGTGCCCCTTCAGGGCACTGCTGAATACCCAGAACGGTTCTGTTCGTCGGCTTAGGCCAGCAACTCCAGCAGCCTCTCGGCAACCTCCATCCCCACTCGGAACTGACCATCCACAGTCGAGGCGCCTATGTGCGGCGTTAGCGAAACGTTTGGCAGTGAAGTAAACTCGTTGCCCTTGACAGGTTCGCTCTCGAAGACATCCAGGGCCGCAAACGCGACCTTTCCGCTCTTGAGGGCAGCAAGCAGCGCGGACTCTTTCAGGACGCCGCCCCGGGCGCAGTTGACGATGCGCACACCATCCTTCATTTTTGCGAACTCTTGCTCGGCTAACAGGTAGTGCGTTGCCTTGCTGTGGGGCATGTGCAGTGTGATGTAGTCGGACTTGGCGAGCAGCTCGTCCATGCTAACCATTCTGACCTGAAGGTCGCCCAACATCTCCTGCGTTACAAATGGGTCGTAGGCGATCACTGTCATCTCGAACGCAAGGCCACGTTTCGCTACTTCCTGTCCAATTTTGCCGATTCCAAGCACACCGAGCGTTTTTCTGTAGAGCTCCACGCCCTCGAACTTCTTCTTATCCCAACGGTCCGCCGTCATCGATGCGTTCGCCTGTGGGATGAACCTCGAGATGGCGAGCATGTGCGCCATCGCCAACTCGGCCACAGAGACGGAGCTCGCGGCCGGAGTGTTGATCACCTTCTTGCCCGCCGCATTGGCGGCCTCGAGGTCAATGTTGTCAAGTCCCACACCGCCGCGAGCGATGATCTTCAGTCTCTTGCCCGCATCGATGACTGCTTTAGTAACTTTTGTGGCACTGCGAACGACCATGGCGTCATAGGCGCCTACTGTCGCAACGAGCTCCTCTGGCGCCATGCCGGTCTTGACATCAACTGTCAGGCCGCCTTGCCGCATCTTCTCTACTGCCTCTTCTGCCACAGGGTCGCAAATCAGGACACGCGTCATTCCCTCTCCTCCTGCTATCTCAAATAGTGTTCGTTCAACGCATCTTGGGCGTCAGCCCGCCTTTATCCCCAGATACTCGTCGATCCTGCTCAAAAGCTCCTTGACCTCGTCGAGCGTCAGGTCCCCCATGTGGCCGATCCTGAACGTCTTCTCCTTCAACTTGCCATATCCGTTCGCCATTTGCAGCGCATACTTCTCCTCGAGGAACTTCGCAAGATCAGCAACAGCGATCGCCCGAGAGTTCCTGACAATCGTCAGCGTTACCGACTCGTAGCCTTCCTCGGCGAACGTGTCGAAGCGGTCTTTGGCCCATGCCCTCGCGTATTCCGCCATCTTGACGTGGCGCTGGTATCTGTTCTCGAGGCCCTCCTCGAATATCTGGTCCATCTTGTAGTCGAGAGCATAAAGCTGGCTTATCGCTGGCGTTGTTGGCGTTTGGCCCTTGTCAAGATACTTCTTGAAGACCTCGAAATCAAAGTAATAGCCCTTACGCGCAGCCCTCTTGGACTTCTCCATCGCCTTCTCTGAAACAGAGAAGACCGTGATGCCGGGCGGCACCGCAAACGCCTTCTGCACGCCAGCAAGGCAGACGTCCATCCCGAGCTCGTCCACGTTTATGTCAACAGCCGCCATCGCGCTTACGGCATCGACCAAGAACATCACGTCCGGATACTTCTTCATCATCTCCGCAAAGGCGCGGTAGTCATTCATGATGCCGGTGCTCGTCTCGTTCACCTGCATCGTTACGGCATCGTATTTGCCTGAGGCCAATGCTTTGTCAACCTTCTCGACCCGATTGGCCTTGCCCCACCCCTCCGACGGAAGGATGTCCGCCTCGTGCCCACAGGCCTTAGTTATCTCGTGCCAACGCTCCCCGAATGCACCGCAAGTAACGTTCAAACACCGCTTCTCGACGCAGTTGAGGATCGCCCCTTCCATGACGCCTGTCGAGGCGGACGTGGACACAAAAACGTGGTCCTTCGCGTTGAGAAGCCGCCTCAATTTCTCCGTGAGGCTGGTGAAAAACTCCGCAAAATCAGCTCCGCGATGGCCGATCATGGGCCAAGCCATACGCTCCAGAACGTCCTTTCGAACCTCTGTCGGCCCCGGAATAAACAGCTTTCTAAACTTCATTGTTTGGCCTCCTTATGACCACTCAGCTACTGATAATAGATTCAATGATGTAATACCGCCCGAATTATATTCGGCAATAATAGCTTGTCAACGAAATATGCTAGGGTAATAATCGCCAACGCCAAATTATCACAAACTCAAACTCGACCCGGGCATGGTCATCAACAGAATGCGCCGGCCTTGCCGTCCAAGATGACTCAGCCCAACCTACTTCTCGATAGCGAAAGATGACTTTAGCAAAGATGCTGTGCTCTATACAATAGAGGAGTTTCCCCATTCTATCTTGGAGCGCTTCAGGGCGCCGTTTTCGTTTTGGAGAGCTTGACGACAGCCGCTGCGAATCCCCGCATCCCTCCGCGGTTTTTGAGTCTTGCGCCTATATGTTGCGAGGCAACCTCTCGGCCAGCCGCCAATCGCACGGCGATTAAAGGCTAATCAAAGACTTCTGGACTCTGTCCTCACGGGTTCGACAGCTCCAACGCACAAAAGGCAGGAATCGAGGTGAAAGGGCTAGCTGCCGACCGGTGATAGCTTGAAATGCACTTCATATCGCATAAGCTGGATATCCTGGGTGGATTTCAACGCGTAGTGCAGCTTCTTGTCAAATTCGTGGGCAATGATGAGCCCCTCTACTTTCTCGCCAGGGCCGGCCATTCTCTCTTTCACCCAACCCATATACCGTAGAATCTGTCCAACAGTAGCGTCCGACGTCTGTGCTCGTTTGAGTTCGATGACCAGCCATCCATTTCCAGACCTGCGCTTTGCCAGAAGATCAATGTAACCTATTTCACAGCTGTACTCGAAACCAGCCAGGTCGCCATCTTCCTCGTACAGCTGCCATTCTTTACCCAACGCAATGTTGTCCCAATTGTCCCTCAGGAATTCATGTAAATGTGCTTCCATACCAAAAGCCTGGCCCTGGTCACTTGCGGGAGATATCCGGTCTCCAACGTCATGTTCATCCCGGATGCTAGGCAAAAGCACACCCCACCACAGGGCATCAAGGGTCCACAGGTCAACGTTGAGTTCTCGTGCTATACGTTGCATCATCGGGTTCAGAACCATATATTTGCTCGAGAACGAAGCGCCTCGCTCGAAATCCGGCCATATCTGAAGTCGCTGCATGGCGCCTTGAGAGGTACCATTGAAAACGCCATATTTGTCAGGATAAGCGACCAACAGAATGGCTGTGAGAATGGCCTTCCCCAAACCTTTCACATACGGCGGCTTGTTAGACGGCAGCAATTCATCGAGGCGGTCCTTCAAGGGCCTCGTCTCATCAAGTAGGGTCGCGAGACCTTTGCGCAGCCGGTCCATATCCTTGCAAAGGAACTTCTGCATGCGCTGAAGTCCGCTCCAATGTCTGTTACCTCGAAATGTCAGGAACTCCAGGAAAGTCTCCCTCTCTAGCGACCCGATATTCTCTGGGCGAAATACTGGTCCGTAATGCAACAGCACTTCCTCTTTGCTCTCAACGATACTCTTCAGGACTGCATTCTGTGGCACCTGGCCCTCTATTGCTCTGACTTCTGAAAGCGCCTTCCTCATCGCCTGTGTGTCAAACATAGTCTCTCTCCTATCCCTGTTGTATCAGCTCGTGAATCGCACCAACCGCGACCTTTTCTTTGTCCCTTGCGATCAGGAGCGAGACGCGCAGCGCAGAGACAGTTGTCCGAATAGCAACAACGCCGGCCTGTGCTAGCGCGCGATGAATGCTTCCAAGTATGGCCGCCTCGGACAGGAAACCGCTCCCGACAACGCTAACCTCCGCCAGGTCGCAAACCACATCCCACTTGAGAGCGTTTGTGAACTCATCTTGCTTGAGGGCGCCCTCGAGGGCGAGAAGGTCTTCCTCTGAGACGACGAACCTCAGACAATGCTTACGACCCGATGAGCTATCCGACACCATGTCCAACATGACATCACGTTTTGAAAGCTCCTCAAACAACGAGGCGATTTCAAGGGCACCGTCGCCAATGAAATCCACACTAATGCTGCAAACGGGGCCGCACGAGACCACCGAATCGAGGCTTGTGGCCTCGGGACACTCGCCCGACGCAGCCGCGCTATCTGCTCGTTTTTTCATCTTATTCTCACTCACAATCCTCGTTCCACGTCCTTCACTTATCCCTGAGCATATCAGGACAGGGAGCCTTTCGCGACACACAAACTGCGCTGCACGCCGATGCACGACCGAGGCGCCGGCGCAAGAAAGCTCGAGGAGCTTCTCCGCACTCAGCACGTCAAGCAATCTTGCGTCCGGGACGACGTTGGGATCGGCGCTCATTACCCCCGGCACGCCTTTCCTGAGCTCGCACCTTTGGGCTGCGAGGGCCTTTGCCAAGACGACCGCCGTCAAATCGGAGCCGCCACGGCCCAGCGTGGTTATCTCCTTTTGCTGAGAGACCCCCTGAAAACCGGCCACGATGACGATCTTACCTTGCTTTAGCGAGTCAACAATCCTTCCGGGCCGAACGTCAACAATTCTCGCTCGATTGTGCTGACCGGTCGTGATGATCCCAGACTGCGAGCCTGTGAACGAGATCGAATCGAACCCAAGGTCAGAGATCGCCATCGACAGGAGCGAGATAGATATCCGCTCGCCAACAGTAATGAGCATGTCAAGCTCCCTTGGGGAAGGTTTTGTGCTGACCTCGTGTGCAAACGAGATGAGGTCGTTGGTGGAGTTGCCCATTGCCGACATTACCACTAGCACGGAATAGCCCGCGCGCCGCGCCTCGATGACCTTGCGGGCAACCTGCTTAATCAGAGCGGGGGTTGCGACGCACTGGCCGCCGTATTTCTGGACGAGGACGCTCAACGGCTAATCGCTCCTCTTGTATCCCACTGGCATTAAGAGGAGCAGCTCAAGGTTCTTCGGGAGCTTCAGGTCGGCCGAAATCGCTTTGTCATCGAAAGCCCCGATTATCCCCACCGAGAGGCCTAGCGCCTGAGACTCAAGAAAGATGTTCTCTGCGACGCTCCCTGCCTCGAAATGAACATACCTGACACCACGTTTGCCATATCTGCCCGTTGTCCGCGAGTAGTCGCAGACAATCGCCACTGTCACGGGCGCCTCAGCTGCCCACATCTGGCCGAGCGAATGCCTCGCGAGCGATGCGCGCGCGTCCTGCGGCGCAACTCTTGTTATACTATGCCCTGCTGGCACGTAACGCCATAATCCTGCCCTGAGACCCTTCACGGACTTTTCGCCGCACGCGAAATAGACCTCAATTGGGAACGTAGCCCCGGCGGAGGGCGCCGCTCGCTTGAACCCCTTAACGTCCGTGATTCCCTGTGCGGACCAGAGAATCTGCGACAGCGCATCAAGCGTCATCGGCGCACTCGAGAAGCTCCGCACCGTCCTTCTTCCTTTGATCGCATCTTCAACGCTGACAGACCCTTTAACCTTAGGGGCGGGGAGTTTAACCTCGAGGCCCGAAAGCGCCACTTGCCCGACAGCCGTGCCGGCTCCCGGCGCAACGGCCGCCCCGCGCACCGCCGGCGCTCCGACAGCTAGGCACATCGTCAAAACACAAGCCAAGAAAACACCAGCGCCGCTTCGCATACCATCTTCCTCCTCTTAACTTCTGCTTTCGGTTGCTCTGAATACACACCTAATCTACCCCGTCGCGCACCGACTATCAAAAATACTCTCACGCGCCCGCGACAACGAACCTGTGGTAGAGACTTGGTGTCCCTTCGTGTTTTTCGTGGCCAGCCTGTTCGGATGGAGGATGCACTATTTTAATCTGTGAAATCTGCGTAATCGTCCGACGCCATAGGCTTTGGCCGACGGCTGTCTGTGGACGCGTTCCTATGCGGGCAGGAGAGCCAAGCCGTACGCACGCCAGAGGGACCCTCGTCGAGCCCGGCAGTCCCTCAATGTGATTATCGGGTTGTTTGTTGTTGACATTTAATCTACTGATATGGTATATTATACGCAGAGGTGAAATGTGAAACTATCAACACGCTCAAGATATGGGCTAAGAGCAATGATTTTCATCGCCCGTAATGGGACACAAGTGCTCTCGAGCGAGGTGATCGCCGAGAACGAGAACGTCTCAAAAAAATATCTGGACAGGATTTTGATGCGGCTGAGAGAGGCCAACCTATTGCGAAGCGTCAAGGGGCAGGGTGGAGGATACGTCTTGGCAAGACCGGCAGATGAGATCCGGACCGACGAGATAATCACAGCTCTTGAGGGCAGTCTCTGTCTCGTTGAGTGTGTTGACGATCCCTCAGTTTGTGACAGGTCAACTGGCTGCCCCACACGCGGCGTCTGGTCTCGCATCGCCGCCGCAGTCAATGCCAGTCTGCGCGATATATCGCTCGAGGACCTCTCACGCGGTGAAGATGTGTGAGCGTGCTTTCAGAAGCAGTAGCGCTCGGTATTTTGGGGAATGAGGCCGGGCGAGATTCTATTTGCAGGGAGTTCGTAAGAAGGACAGTGATAAGACAGGGCGAGAGCACGGTCATGTTCTCTGGAGGGCTTGATTCCACCACGACTGTTGTGCTGCTTTCGGAAGTGTATGAGAGGTTGCACCTTTTGACGTTCTGCAATGGCTATGGCCACTGTTTCGTGCGTTGGTCCAAGAAGCAGAGGCCTAACTTCGACCGGATACTAGGGGTAGATCGTTATGTTCACGTCATTCAGAGCTGTTCGGACCTGTTCGATCGACTCCTGATCGACACGCTGACAAAGGACTACCGAACCTACAAATCCAAGTTCATCTGGTGCATGGCCTGTAAGCTGGCGATGCACACCTACACGATAATGTATTGTCTGGAGCACGAGATTCGGCATTCCTCGGACGGGTCATCCACACAGACCAACTACTACGTAGAGCAGATGGAGATGAGTCTGAAGGCCATCAAGGACTACTACGGAGAGTTTGGGATCGATTTCTCCACGCCGGTTTACAGGGTTGGCAGCCGGGATGAGGAGGTCCGGATACTTGCCCAGAAAGGAATCAAGAAGGTTGGCCTGAGCATCGCGGGTAGGAACCCAGGAACGCAGCCGCTTTGCGTGCCCGGCAACTTGATCTACTTCTTCTCGACATTCTTCAAGATACACCCGAAATATGCCCAGGACGATGTTCTGCGATTTATCGACGAGAAGAAAAGGATTGCTGAGTCCTACATGAGAGAGAAGCTCGGCGAGAAGGGCTTGGACGTGGACGAATTAACCCAACGATTGAAAGGAGGCGATTGCACTCGATGGCGTGCTGTGGACTGAGCGGCAGAGGTATGAGCTCTATGCTCGGGTTGCTCTTGTTTGTAACCCTTTCAGTGGTATTCGGCGGCATAGCCCTGTTGCTGCTTGGGTCGCTCGGCCTGTTCTCAAGACGGTTTCGATTCTGGGCCGAGACCCTATGGACAGTGCTCTCGGTCTCTGTCCCACGAATGTTTCACGAGCTGCTCAACGACTCTTATTTCTGGCGCCCGGACCTGAAGTGCGTCGTCTCTGGCAAGCTATTCAGGTTTTCACCTGCTTTCTCCGGCATCGTTTTCAAGTATTTCAATCTGATCGTCCTGGGAGTTTTGTTCGGATTTGTCGCCCTTTTGATAGGCGCGATTGTTGGGGTAATCAATGGCTGGGGGTAACCGGCGCGGCTCGGCCATGTTAGAAAGAGCGAGGTTGCAATAGAAGATGGCGTGTTGCGGCAGCGCAAAGGCGAAGGAAGAGCTGAAGGCGGGGTGGCTCAAATTCGGCTTGATCGCAGTTCTCTTTGGTGGAGGCGGACTTGCGTCGCTAACCTACCTGACCTTCGTGCGCAGCTTCCGCTGGTTTCCGCTTTACTGGCGAGTCTTGCGGTTCTTCGCTCTGCTCCCGTACATCTGGCTGACAAACGAGAGGAGAAAACCCATAACATCGCTCCCCGTGCTCTTACTTTTCTGTCTGTTCTTGCTGTTTTACGGGCTAGTCGGTCTATTCGTGCTTTCCGCGGCAGGCTTGTTCTCCAGAACGGCTCGACACTATCGCCGGGCGCTTTGGTCGGGCCTCTGCTGCTCAATGCCCGCGGTATTTAGGGAGCTGCTAAACGATTCCTACATTTGGCGGCCAGAGCTCAAGTGCATGGTCTCAGGCAGGCTGTTCAGGTTTTCTCCAGCGTTTTCGGGGCTTGTTTTCAAGTACTTCAATCTGATCGTGATAGTCGCAATGGTGGGTTTGGTGAGCTTCATTGCCAGAGCATTTCTCAAACTAGCGGGATAAGGAACATGAGTTTGGATGTGAAAAGAATACGAAAGGAATTCCCGGCGCTTCATGTTAAGGTCAAAGGGAAACCGATTGTCTATCTGGACAACGCTTGTATGTCGCTCAAGCCGAGCTGTGTCGTAGATGCGATGAATGATTACTATTACTCGTATCCCGGATGTCATGGCAGAACTACATACTACTTCGGGCGGCGCACCACCGAGGAATATGACCGCGCAAGACACCGGCTTGCCAAGCTGATCAACGCTCCGCAGGCCAGGGAGTTGATCTTCGTCAAGAACACGAGCGAGGGCATCAATCTCGTTTCCCATTCCCTGCCCTTTTCGGAAGGCGATGTTGTGGTTACAACCAACGTGGAGCACAATTCTAACCTTCTCCCGTGGCAGGTGCTCAAGCGGCGAAAAGGAGTCGAACACAGAATAGTGCATCTGGCCGATGACCTCACGTTCGACAGAAGCGCCTTTGAGGAGGCGATATCGGGCGAGGTCAAGCTCGTGAGCGTGGTGCAAACCTCGAACCTCACGGGGGTGTCGGTGCCGGTCAAGGAGATCGCTGAAATCGCCCACCGGCATGGCG
The DNA here is from genome assembly GCA_035527515.1 of bacterium. Taxonomy (NCBI): domain Bacteria; species bacterium. Next base: position 11,923 of record DATLAJ010000056.1, on the reverse strand, counting down.
CCCTGGTGATGGTCGATGGGGCGCAATCGGTTGCCCATAGCAAGGTTGATGTTCAGGAACTGGGCATCGATATCCTCGCCTTTTCCGTGCATAAGATGATGGGCCCGACAGGCGTTGGCGTGCTCTGGGCAAAGGAGGAAGTGCTTAACAAAATGGAGCCGTTCATTGTCGGTGGTGAAACTGTGCTGAATACCTTCTATGACAGCTACATCCCCGCCGGCCTGCCCGACCGATTCGAGGCGGGACTTCAGAATTATGCTGGGGCCATCGGCGCTGGCGTTGCGGCGGAATACCTGATGAGTCTCGGGCCTGAGGCAGTTCACGAGCACGAAGTAATGCTCAATCGCATCATGACTGACATGCTCAAGGATATCGACGGCCTCAGCATAATCGGCCCGAATGATCCGGAGCTGCGAGGCGGGATTCTCAACATCTCTGTCGATGGTATGAAGGCGCTGGAAGTCGCTCGAATACTCGATCAGGCCAACAACATCATGGTTCGAGCCGGCTACCTCTGCGTCCACTCGTGGTATAACGCCTGCGACCTGCCGCACTCGGTCCGCGCCTCGGTCTATGTCTATAACACGCCCGCCGAATGCGAGCTATTTGCGGACGTTCTGACCAAGCTACTCAAGCACTATCGGTAGGGAGCTCTCTGTGTCTCTGTGTCTCTGTGGTGATGAAGTGGAAGTCGCGAAGAAGAATGAACGGAAGCGGAGTGCGAGGAAGCGTGCTGTCTCGCTGATGTATTCGGGCGGGCTGGACTCCACGGTAACTGCTCTGACGCTTGCGGAGCAATACGACAGGGTTCATTTGCTCACTTACAACCGGGGCTACGGACATTGGTTCGTGGGCCGGTCGAGCGTGCGTATCCCGCAGCTCGAAAAGCACCTCGGCAGGAGTGTTTTCACTCAGTTCAGGGCAGACGTAAAAGGCCTTTTCAAGAAGATCGTTCTCGACAGCTTCGTCTCGGACTTCAGGAAATACAAAGCGCTGTTCATAGTGTGTGTGGGCTGCAAGATGGCGATGCACGCTCAGTCAGTGATCTACAACCTCGAACATGGAATCCCATACGTATCTGACGGGGCATCCGAGACGACCGCCTGGATGCCAGACCAGATGCCGGTTACGCTGGCCGAATACAAACGGCTTCACGAGGACTACGGCCTGACATACTCGAATCCCGTCTATCACTTCGGCACTCGAGAAAAAGCTCGTGAGACGCTGCGCGAGGCTGGTCTCTCGATGGGGCACCGCATCGCAGACCGGGACTTCGGGACGCAGCCTATCTGCCTGTTCGGGGACGTCATCACGATAGTGCGCGAGGTGGTGAAGGTTGGCCTCCCCCTGAAGGAGGAGAGCATCATGGATTTCATGCGTGCCAAGCGGCCAATTCTCGACGAATACATCACCGATTACTTTGCCCGGCGGGGCGCTGATGTGGACGAACTGAAGGAGCGGGTGCGTGGGACGACGCATTGCCCGGAATTCAGCATAACGTGAACATCATAGGAGGAAGCGAACTGTGAAGCAGAAGATATTTGGCGCTGGCGGCGAGAAAGAGGTGACCCGAGCGATCGTCTCGGCGTTTGCTCGCCAGTTTGAGGAATACCTGGAGACCGATTGCATCATAGTCGGCGCCGGCCCGGCGGGCCTGATGGCCGGCTGAATGCTGGCACAGCATGGCGCAAAGACCCTTATCATCTAGCGAAACAACTACCTGGGGGGAGGATTCTGGATCGGCGGCTACCTAATGAACAAGCTGACGGTCAGGCGACCGGGGCAGGAGGTCTTGGACGAGCTCGGCGTTCCCTACGTTGAGGCAGGCCCGGACCTCTTCGTGGCAGACGGTCCGCACGCCTGTTCGAAGCTTATCGCTGCCACATGCGACGCCGGGGTGAAGTTTGCCAACATGACCGTCTTCGAGGATGTCGTTCTGCGCGAGGAAAACCGTGTGGCCGGAGTGGTCATCAATTGGACGCCTGTTCAAGCCCTGCCTCGGCATATCACCTGTGTCGATCCAGTGTCGCTTCAGACCAAAGTTGTGATCGACGTCACCGGCCACGATGCCTGTGTAGTGAAGAAACTGGAGCTGAGGCGTCTGATAGAAACCGCGGGGTATGGCGCAATGTGGGTGGAACGTTCCGAGGACCTTGTCGTGAAGCACACAGGCCACGCCCATCCGGGGCTTATCGTTGCAGGCATGGCCGTCAGCACGTTGTATGGACTCCCACGCATGGGACCTACCTTCGGAGCCATGCTGCTCTCCGGGAAGCGCGCGGCGAAGATTGGCCTGAAAGTAACACATGACAATTGATTAGGCTGATCCGCATAATATGGCTAATCCGCGCCTTCTGCCAACATAACACACCTTCGCGATACCGATGGAGCTTGTCGTCGAGGTTGGTCTGATAGATGAGAAGCGAGTCACTGCCCTCAAGGAAGAGGCAAACGAGCTCTTGTCGATGGTCGTCAGCTCTATCAAGACAGCCCGGCCCCGCAAATAATCCCCAATCCGTTGGCAGTCGGCAGTTGGCAGTCAATCCGCAACTCGTGCTACGCAGCGAAGCGCCGCTTCGCAGAGTAGTATCCTCAATCTACTAGCGTCTGAGGAGGCGCTTCAGGCTTTTGAGAGACTTGTGGACGAGGCGCCAGAACCAGCGGAGGTATTTTTGGTCGAGGATTTGAGCGACTAATCTGCTGGATAAGAACTTCATGAGCGGCTTTGGGAAGCCATAGTGGGCGCCCATCACCAGGAAATTCAGGAAGGACTTCTCGAACGCGTGATAGTGCTTGCGATAGACCGTGTTACGCACATCCTTGATTATACCGTCCGCCTTGGCTCTTTCGTAAATCTCGGTCCCGGGATAGAACGTCAGCGAGAAGAACTGGACAACATAAGGTCTGGGCAATTCCATCAGCAGCCGGACTGTCTTGAGCACGTCCTCGCGCGTCTCGTATGGATTATCCAGTATGATGTCATAGACGGGCGGACAGATGCTGTCCTTGTGCTTGTTAAGCAGCTCGGCGCCTCTGCGAACTTCATCATTAGATATGTGGCGATTGTAATAGACTCGGTTGACCTCCTCGCTACCCGTCTGAATGCCCATCTGCGCGCAGCGCATGCCCGCATCGACGAGATAATCTATCTTCGCTTCCGTCATAAACGGAGGTGAGACTTGGACAAAAAACGGTAGGCCGATTGTTTTCTTATACTCTTCGCAAAAGTGCTTCAGACGCTTTTCTGGCATCGCGGGCATTGATTCGTCGGCAAAGAGGACGAGCTCAACGTAAGGCATGCGCTCCTTCACCTGCTGGAGTTCTAAAATTACGTTCTCCGTGCCGCGGCGGCGAAGTATCTTCTGGTTTGGGAAGAGCTTTCGCAGCGCGGAATGGCAGCAATACGCACACGCGTGAGGGCAACCTCGCGTCGTTATCGTCTGATAGACGCATAGTCCGCCGCAGATGCGCAGGCCGTTGACAATCTGGTCCTTCTGTATCTCGTAAGTCATTCTGACCAGGGCCTTGCCATCCTTTGCCGCGGTGTAATGACTCTCATGGTCGTAGTCCTGAAAGGGGAGGGAATCGAGGTCGAAGATGAGCGGCTCGAGCTGGTTTTTCTGCACGACACCATTGGTTTTGAACCAGAGGTTCTTGATGTCGCGGTAATCCCTCTTCTGCTCCATTGCACGCAGCAAGTTGAGCATCGGATACTCGCCCTCACCGACGCACGCTATGTCACAGTGATTGAGCGATTCCTCCGGTGATACCGTGGGATGTATGCCGCCCCAAATCACAGGGGCAGCGAGATGCTTTCTCAGGTTCTCGCTCAGCTGGACTGCCCGGTCGAAGAAATTGCTCATCACGCAGATACCGACAACATCCGAGTCCGAGCATGTCTGAACCACGTCATCCATCAGGCTCTGCTCGTAGGGGCGGCCAAACTGGGGATCGTAGCTCAGAAGGGCACTGTAATCAGGCAAGAAAATCATCTCGCACTCGTAACCCTTGCTCTTAATGAACGAGGAGAGGCAGCGCAGCCCCTGCGCAATCGTGTCAAGATAAGGTGAAATAAGGGTTACTTTCACGTGCTCAGACCCCGGGCGCCATCGTGGCTACCTGACTAAACAGCTCCTACACTGCAATAAACAGACACATTAACAATGTATAAACATACTGTCCACGTCGCAGGGGTGCAACCGTAATCGGCGGACACTTTCCTACGTGGGCGCGAGAGCCAAGCCGGGCTGTGTCGTAGATGCAATAAATAACTACTACTCAAGCACTATCGGTAAGGGCCCTATGTGGCGAGAGGATAGACGATGCGCGAGGCGGGTCTCTCGATGCTGGCGGGAAGGATGTTGACAGAGCAAGCCAATCTGCCTAGCTTACTATGTGGTGATCTCGTGGACGCAGCGCCAGTAGCTATCGACCATAGTGTATGAGAGAGAACAAAATGACTGAAACTGCCGATAAGCCTCGAGGAGAGGTCTCGCCGGAACAGGCCGAAGACCTGTCCGAAAAAAAACCCGTGCAAAAGGAGGAAGCCTCGGTCCGGATGACCGAGGACCAGGCGAGAGGCTGGGCTATGTTGTGCCACATCGGGACGCTGCCAGCGCTCATCATCCCAGCCGGCAATATCATTGTGCCGCTGGTGCTTTGGATGGTGAAGAAGGATGAGTCAGATTTCGTGGACGATCAGGGCAAGGAATCGCTCAACTTTCAGATATCTCTGACCATTTATCTCATTCTGGCCGGGTTCCTGGCTATACTGAAGATAGTTATAATAAGCAAAATCCTTATGCTCCTCGTCGGCGTGTTCGGCATTGTCTGCGTGATCACCGCGACCATAAAGGCACACAGAGGAGAAAAATACCGCTATCCCTTTTCAATGAGATTCGTCAGGTAAAGGAGGCACTATGAGCAAGACTACGAGGCTATTGGCAATTGCGTGCACGATTCTCTTCTGCATTTCGTGCGCGATCATCCATGAGCAGAACATCTACACCGACCGTGATGAGGTCGAGAAGATATGCGGGAAGAAGGGCGTCAAGGCAAAGCCATGCGGGGGCGATTGCCGAGACAAAGAGAAGGGCGATAGGAAGTGCAAACAAGGGAAGATGGACCCCTGTGCCAAATCGGGGGGCGATTTCCTCGATTTCGACCTCAAGGAGCTCGAAAAGCAGGCGCGGGAGGCCTACGACGCAAAGAAGTATGAGGAGGCTGCGGTCCTCTACCTCAAGCTTCTGAGGCGCAACGTCACCGACGGCGGGAACATCTACAACCTCGCCTGCTGTTACGGCCTGCTTGGCAAGTCCGAGCTCGCTGCGAAGTCCCTCGAGCGGGCCTATAACGCTGGCTTCACCGACGTCGGATGGATGAAGAACGACCCCGACTTCGAGAAGGTGAAGGAAAACGAGCAGTTCAAGGCGATGATCGCAAGCCTGGAGGAGAAGGCCAAGCACAAGGAAGAGGGTAAAGGCGAGGCCATCTATATCAGCGCCTCGGCCGAGTTCAAATGCCGGCTTATGTTCCCCGAGGGCTATGACCCAAAACGGACATATCCACTTCTGGTCGGCCTGCATGGCTACGGCAGCGATCCAGAGAGCTTTGTCGGCCTCTGGAATCGCTTTGACAATCCACAGTTCATCTACGCCGTCCCGCAGGCGCCGTATCCTTATATGAGGGGCAACGAGCAGGGCTACAGCTGGGAGGCGCCCGTCCCGTGGGATAATCTCATATCCGAGAGGTCCTGGCGCGAATCAGAGGAATATACAGTGAAGCTCGTGAGGCGCTTGAGGGAGAAATACAAGATAGGGGACGTGTATCTCTTAGGGTTCTCGCAGGGCTCTGGCCTCGCCTACACTGCCGGGATCAAGAACCACGAGCTGTTCGCGGGAGTCATCGCGTTCGGCGGGTGGCTGAGCACAGAGTGGCTGGTGGAGAAGTCAGGTTTCGATCTGAAGGAGGCCAAGACCCTCCGAATCTTCATCGCCCACGGCTCCAAAGACAACGTGGTGAAACCAGAGGAAGGCCTGAAGGCCAAGTCCATCCTTGAAAAGCACGGCTACAACGTAACGTTCTACGAGTTCGACGGTGCTCACCGGGTACCGAAGGAGGCACTGCTCGAGGCGCAGAAGTGGATGGCGGAATAGGGAGAAGAGGATAAAGGGAATCTATGGAATATCGATATGATGCGCCGTGCGGGATTTACTGCGGCGCATAGCTCTATGACTGCCGTGCGGAGCATAAGAACCTGCTCAACTCTCAGTAGTTGCTGAAGAGGGAGAACTCGCCGGGACCTAATGTCCGATTCCCTGAAAGGGCTGAACCTCATAATCATGATCGCAGAACAGGTTTCGACCGGGGACCCACCGATGAGCGATGCGCGGCAAACTACGGTTCTCTTCATCTGGCAGGTGCCCGATAGGCTGCGGGACTATCTCGAAGCGGGACTGCGACGCCTGCCGCAGGTGAGGCTGGTCTTCCCTCCAGACGTCGAGGAGGAGACGCTGATCCGCCTTGCGCCCGAGGCGGACGTAATCATCGGCTGGCGGCCAACGAAGGAACTGCTGGATGCGGCTAAGCGGCTGAGGCTATTCATCAATCCCGGCGCCGGGGTGCAGCATATAGTTGATCTCTTCCGCGAACAGTCAAAGACGAGGCAGGTGATACTTGTCAACGGACACGGCAACTCCTACTTCACCGCCCAGCACACCGTGGCGCTCCTTCTGGCGCTTATGAACAAAGTCGTGCCTCACCACAACTGGATGGTTGAGGGCCACTGGCGAAAGGGCGACAAGGACGCCGCCTCGATCCCGTTGCGTGACAGAAGGGTTGGCCTGCTCGGTTACGGCGCCGTCAACTCCACGGTCCATCGTTTCCTATCCGGATTCGACGTCGAGTTCCACGCGATCCGGAACGACTGGTCGAAGCTGGCTGAGTCGCCGCCGACGCCGCTTGTCAAATACAGCGCCGCTCAGCTCAACGAGTTCCTGAGGGCTATCGATATCCTGATCGTTTCCTTGCCCCTGACCCCGAAGACCAAGTGCCTCATCGGCAAGCGCGAGCTCGAGCTGCTGGGGCCTGACGGTCTATTCCTGAACGTCGGACGAGGCGCTCTGGTTGATGAGGAGAGCCTCTACAATGCTCTGAAGGACAAGGTCATCGCAGGAGCCGCGCTCGACGTCTGGTATAACTACACACCGATCGCCGACGAGGGAGGTCGCACATCGCCCTACAACCGCCCGTTCCACGAGCTCGACAACGTGGTCCTCTCTCCCCACCGCGCCGCCTCGCCTTTCCGCGACCTGAAGCGCTGGGACGAGGTCATCGAGAACATCTCCCGTTTCGCGAGGGGAGAGGATAGATTTCTGAACACGGTGGATCTCGCCGCGGGCTACTGACGAGGTGAAATCATGAAAGATGAAGAGCGGCCTCGCCTCGTGCCCTACGACCTCGTCTCCCCCGGCTATGAGGCGATCTACACGGGTCGGAAGGCGGGGGCGAGTGCTGAGGACATCCAAGGGCCGTGCGTTATCGAGGCGGACGAGGACGGCAACGAGATCAGGAGGTGGTCGCTCTGGTCATGGACCGGCGTCTTAGAGGAAAAGGATTGGGATGACGACGTGAAGCACATCAACCAGATGCAGGAGTCGCTGGGGCCGCTGAGCGACGAGGTGCGGAAGGTCCGTGCGCACATTGCGAGCCTCGCCATCTGCGACAACGGCTTTCCAGTTACAGTTGACGAGCTGCTCGACTCCATCGGCAGGGGCGAGCTGAGGGCGCCTTCGTTCCACAACGGCTGCTTTATACCGGCTGCTTGGTGGGAGGAGAAGACCACGCAGCCGCATCAGGCCACGGCGATGCAGGTCATCGAGGATGTGCTGAATGGGTATCTCGCGGGCGAATCGGAGGAGGCTCTCGTCAAGAGACATCCGCTCGCCAACAGATTCATCAAACGGACCTACGAGTGGCTTGGGCCAGTCGAGAATCTAACCGACGTCAAGCGGCTGATGCTGGGCCGCGTCCTTCTGCCATTCGATTTCTTAACGAAGCGGACCGAGAACCGCGAGGCGGCTTACAGGGACTGCTTCGAGCCCGGCGGACGAGGCGAGTCGCTTGACGAGAAGATAGCGGCCGCGGCGGGCCTGCCGAAGTTCTACTCACCGATCGTGGATTACGAGAAATACGTGGGAGTCCGGAATGGGATAGAAGACCCCGAGAAGAAGGAGCTTTTTAGAGTGCTTGGGATGCTCTCCCACGGGCTGCACGGGCTCTCCGATTGCCATCACTCGTGTTTCCGATGGCTTGAGAACTGGCTTTGCAGCATCGGCGCGGGCCAGACGGAGACCGCAACGCACGCCAAGGGGACGGAGAGGGAGCGCCTCGTCAGGCTCCTCTTCGGCTACGTCCTCGCTCTGGACAGATGGCTCCAGGGTGTTTCGATGCACTTTCTATTGCTCGATCTGAGCCACGTTGACCTGGGCTTCGAGCCCAAGAACGAGATACTCCGGGTCTATGCCTATCTTGGCGATGAGAGGACACCTGTCAAGGAATGGCTGGCCGCCTGCCTCTGGAAGAACCTGACGCAGGTACCGGCGGGGCCGGGCCGCATCCTGCACAGGGAACTTGTGGAGCGCTCCAAGCGCGCGGGGACATCTCTCCGCGGATGGATCGATCACAAAGGCACAAAGACACTAAGTAAGTAGATTAGTCGGAAGAGGAAACCACGAATGGGGACGAATAGTGTCCCATTTACCATCCTGGCGCCTTTGTGTCTCTGTTGTTAATTCATATCATCTCTGATAGTATCTCACTTTTCGTGTCCATTCGTGTTAATTCGTGGTTCAACTAATCTCAGGAGGAACGATGGACAAGATCAAGATAACAAAGCGCGTAACGGGATACCCGATGCCGGTCGTGCTCGTCGGCTCGCTGGTCGAGGGCAAGGCGAACTTCATGGCCGTCGGATGGTCAACAAGAGTGAATCCCGACCCGCCGATTGTGGGCGTTGCGATCACCAAGTCGCACCACACGGTGAAGGGCATAATCGCGAACAAGGCGTTCAGCGTGAACATCCCCGGCGTCGAATTGATGGACAGGGCGGACTACTGCGGCATTTACTCAGGCGGCGAGGTGGACAAATCCAGCATCTTCAACGTCTTCTATGGTGAGCTGAAGACAGCGCCGATGATTCGGGAATGCCCTGTCACCTTGGAGTGCAGGCTCGTCGATACAATTGAGTTAAGCGAGGTCTTCTTCTTCCTCGGTGAGATCGTGGAGGCATATTCGGAAGAGTGCTATCTCAACGATGGCAAGCTGGACATCACGAAGACTAAGCCGTTCGTGCTCACCGTGCCTGATGGCAACTACCGCCCGGTCGGCGAACCCATCGGCAAGGCCTGGGAGGTCGGGGAGAAGCTGAAGCCTAAGTAAGAACCTAACCGCAAAGGCACGAAGACACTAGTAAGTAGATTAGTCAGAAGAGGAGACCACGAATGGGCACGAATAGGGCCCCATTTACCATCCTGGCGCCTTTGTGTCTCTGTGGTTCATATCATCTCTGATCGCAGCTCAATCTTCGTGTCCATTCTTGTTCATTCGTGGTTGAATCAGCTCTTATGGATCATGTGCCTTTTTCGAGTAAGCCATCACGTCCCATCCGCGTGATGCGGGTGATCACACAGCTCTCGCGAGGGGTGTGGAGGCGAAGCTGGCCGAGCTCTTGCCTTTGCTCAGGCAGCCGAGTTTGACGCGTCGGTTTGCTGCATCAAGGAGGCGGGGTCGCTGGCTCATCGGTTCGCCGAGGCAGGGATACCGGTTCACGTCCTGCCTGTTCGATCGCGGCTGCATCCAAGCGGGCGGGGACAACTCTCCGCGGATGGATCGAGACGGACGGGGGTCGGCCAGGCAGCCGCTGACAATCCTTATGCTATTGACCCAAGATTGGTGCTACTCTCAGACTAATGCTTGACCTCAGACACAGTCACTCTGTGATTACCTACTAACATGTCGCAGCGATCTTTAGATTTCGGCTTGAAGGAAGCAGCAAGGGGCAAGTCCGAACGGAAGTTTCTCATCGGCACCTCAGGCTACAGCTTTCGGGACTGGAAGGGGAGCTTCTACCCGCAGAGTATCTCCAATCGGGACATGCTGGCATTCTATGCGCAGCGCTTCGGCGTGGCGGAGATCAACGCTACATACTACCGCATCCCGGGCCCCAAGTCGTTCGAGGCGATGCTCAAGAAAGTCGCCCCGGACTTCGAGTTCGTCGTCAAAACGCACGAGAATATGACCCACGCTCGCACCGCCACCGACGAGGATTACAGGACCTACGCCGAGTGCATCAAGCCGCTGCTCGCCGCCGGCCAGCTCTCTGCCCTCCTATCGCAGTTCCCCTGGTCGTTCCAATTCTCACGCACGAATATCGACTACATCAGAACGATGCGTGATAAGCTCCCGCCAGTTCCGCTCGTAGTGGAGTTCAGGCACTCGAGCTGGCTGCGCGACGAGACCTACGACTTGTTCCGGCAAGAGCAGCTGGTCTATTGCTGCGTCGATGAGCCGAGGTTAAAAGGTCTCCTGCCGCCGCAGGACATCATCACCTCCGACAGCATCGGCTACGTGCGCCTCCACGGGCGCAACGCCGAGCACTGGTGGGAAGGAGCCGCACTGCGATACGATTATTCATACAGCGACGAGGAGCTCAACGACTGGGCCGAGCGCCTCAAGAACATGTCCAAAAACGCCCGCAAGATATTTGTTCTTTTTAACAATTGCCACCTCGGCCAGGCCGCCAAGAACGCCCTCGCGTTGATGCTGCTGATGCAGGAGGAGTGAGCCGCGGTCAATGGCTGGAAGACGCTTCGCCTGGTGAGGTCGCGCGCACGTCCGAGCATCGCTTTACATGGCTGCCCTAGGGGAAACTCCTCCTCTGTGATATCTCAGGAGTTTTCGTATTCCCCTGTGCTGGTTGACCGGGTATGTGGCTATATGGCGGGCTTCAGGGTATGGGAAAGGTGGGATTGAGTTCTCGTGGCTATTGCTTGAGTCCCCTGAAAGGGGGCCACGTGAGTAGCCCCGTGTGAAACGCGGGGTATCTAGCCGACGACACTGCTCCTAGCTACCCTCGCCATCCGCCAATCGCAAAGCGATTGGCAGATGGCGAGGGGATTTCTCGGTTGTCGCCCATTTCGATCCGCAGGTTACACCTGCGGCTACTCAAATTATGCCCTTTCAGGGCATTCAGGCAATGCCGTCGAATTCCATCGACGCCGATTCTCAGGATTGTTGAGGTTTTGTAGCCCAAGACCCCTAATTCAAGCCCAGACTGCGAGCATCAAAGCGCCCACATCGAGTGATTACGAAAACTCCTCGAGAGATGGTGGTTGATTCGACCGAGGCATGATTCTCATTGAGGGACATTTGCAGGTTTGGCCGGTTTAGTTACTGTATAGTATGCAGCAAGTGTGGGTCTGCGCTAAAATGCAGCGAGGGGTAATGTTATCAGTGTTCGTTCGTATTTATTCGTGGATAGGAAGAGGGAGCAGAGATTGGCTGTTTTCGGCTGTTGCCTTGCTTTGATCCGCCGCCGCGGGCTTCAGTAATGGTTGAAATCGATGACAGGCCGCTGATCGTTCAGAGCGACAGGTCGGTTCTGGCTGAGGTTCGGAACCAGAGCTTCGATGTGGCCCGGGATTATCTCGCACTGTTTGCCGAGCTGGTGAAAAGCCCGGAGCACATCCACACTTACCGCATCTCACCGCTCTCGCTCTGGAACGCGTCCGCTTCGGGCCTGACGCCGGAGAACATCATCGCGTTCTTGGAGCGCTACGGCAAATACGAGACGCCTCAGAACGTCAAGCGAGACATAATCGACTACATGGGGCGATACGGGCGGCTAGTGCTACGGAAGCGTGGC